>JACPTE010000021.1 GCA_016192945.1 Candidatus Woesearchaeota archaeon | reverse complement strand
TTATAGAATTTTACGAAGTTTTTGCCCTCGAAAAATTCCCCTCGCAACGTGAGGCATCCCACACGTTGCAGAGCTGGAGAATTTTTCAGAGATGGCAAAAATTTGGGAAAAATCGGGAATTTTCTTGGAAAATTAGCTTTAGCGACCGATTTTTCCGTTTAACCCTTGTTAAAATCTTTTTCCATACGAAGTGTGGGAAAACTGCGTCCGCAGAGTTATTACTCGGGCACAGTCGTCCTATCAAATGAGCGAAGCGATACTTCAAGGACAAGAATCTATGGGCACACTCATGTAAAAAGTAGTAAGAATCGGGGGCGTTATAGTTAAAAGTAATTGTATGTGCACAATTCAAAGAATTATTCTTTCTTATTGTGCCCATAACTTCTTATTTGATCTATGATTAAGTGTAACATCCTGGAAACATATTCCTTATAATCACCTTTATCAGCAACATCTAATGATTGGTAATATTCTTCTCTTTTTTCAAATGGAATAAAAAACATAGGGAAACTCTTTTTCATTAGGATAAAATTCATAACTGTTCTTGCAGTTCTGCCATTTCCATCCTCAAAAGGATGTATCCATGTTAATTTTGCATGTATCAATGCTGCTAATTCAAACGGATGCAGTTTATTTTTGTTTGCACTATACCACTTAAAAAAATTGAGCAAATGTTTTTTAACTTTTGGATGGGGCGGAGGAACATGAGTTGAGCCCTGTATATGCACGTCAAAAAAGCGGATTCTCCCGCCATAAACTACCCCTGTATTCTTGGTAAGAATCCCGTTTATTTTTTCTAGAAATTTAATGTTTAATTCGCCTTTATACAATCTAATGTAATCCAGGCATTCTTTCCCGTTTATAGCCTCGTTATAATCCTCAGCTCTCACTCCAGAAGGGATTACTTTATCTTTCAGTATCAGGGCAGTTTGCCTTAAAGTCAACCTATTACCTTCGATTGCGTTGGAATGATAAGTAAAACGTATTACAAAATCCTCATTCAGCTTTTCCTTTACACTTTTTGGAATTTGTTTAAGCCATGTGCTGTAACTTTCCTTTAAATCCTGCAAGGTTTCCGCATCATGCTCTGAAAGATAAGCATAATTTGAGAGTTTTAAAAATGGTTTTGATTTATCTTCTATCTCCTGAGCATGTCTTTTTAGTTCTTCTTGTGAAGGTTTTTTATTCCCTAAGAAAATCCTTATCTTTTTCCATTTATTTAAGCTGAGCCTTACATTTTTTGTAAGATAGTAATACTCCTTTTTGTTCCGCTTTATGGTTTCAATGTAGGCCATATAATATTGTATGGGCACACACTATATAAAACTTTCGGTTATTTGTGCACATACAAAACTTGTTGCAGGTTTAGTAGTATCAAACTTATTAAAAACAGGTTTAGATTGGATATTTGGATTGGAATTGGTTATTTTTGTTGTAGCTGGAGCAATAGCATTAATCGCCAAGGCAATAAGATAATAAAACTAAAGCCCCGATTCTATTAAGTAAATCATCAAGTGCGAAGCCCAATCGTAAGTGTGCCCCGAGTAATAATTGATTTTAACTACCTATATAGCTACCTTTATATATAGAACATATCCTAACTCACGTATGGACGAAATAGAGAAGTTGCTGCTGGAGATGGATTCAAGAGGCTTCAGCGAGAAGACAAAGAAGGCTTATGCATACTTCTCTAAAGAATTTTTAGGGTTTTCCAAGAAAAGCTCAAGAGAAGCAAAAGAAGATGATGTTAAAAGGTATATAGCACACCTCATAAAGGATAAGGGATAC
The DNA here is from genome assembly GCA_016192945.1 of Candidatus Woesearchaeota archaeon. Lineage (GTDB taxonomy): Archaea > Nanobdellota > Nanobdellia > Woesearchaeales > UBA10216 > JACPTE01. The sequence goes on along the minus strand of JACPTE010000021.1, from coordinate 77,594 downwards.
ACAAACGTGACAGCCAACCTTGCAATAAGCGCGCTGAAGTTCTTCTTCAACAAGTGCGCAGAAACAGGAATCTGCAACAGGATAGAAAGGCCTAAGAGGGAGAGTTTGCCACACACCTGCTGGAGCAAGGCGTGGACATACGGTACATACAGGCATTATTGGGGCATTCAAAACTGCAGACAACGCAGGTATACACTCACGTTGCAAACACAAAACTGAAGAATATAAAAAGTCCACTCGACAGCCTTAACAATAAGTGACGAACAATGAAAATACTATTCATACTGGACAACTACTGGCCATTCAGGGGAGGGGCGGAAACGCTGTTCAAGAACCTTGCTGAAGGGCTTGCAAAGGAAGGGAACAGCATCACAGTTCTGACAAGAAGAATAAAAGGGACAAAAGGGTTTGAAAAGCTAAATGGCGTGAAGATACACAGGATAAGCACACTGAACAGGTACCTGTTTACCTTCCTGGCCATACCGAAGGCAATAAGCCTTGCAAAAGAAGCGGACATTATCCATACCACTACTTTCAACTCAGCATTCCCTGCATGGATTGCTGCAAAAATAAGCAGAAAGCATTCACTAATCACGATACACGAGGTATGGATGGGAAAATGGGAACAGTACACTGACATGGGCTGGCTTAACGCAGCTGTTCATACACTGCTTGAAAGCCCTATCTACAGGCTAGGATTTGACAAATACATCTGCGTATCCAACTCAACAAAGAAACAGCTTCTTAGCTCCTGCAGATGGATAAGCGCAGGAAAAACAGAAGTAATCTACAATGGCCTGGACTATGCCCATTTCAACCCAAAAAAGCACGATGGCAAGGCGATAAGGAAAAAGCTAAACCTGGGAAAAAGTTTTGTATGCCTCACTTACGGAAGGGCTGCGCCAAGCAAAGGGATGGAATACGCCGTAAAATCAGTTCCCCTGGCAAGGATAAAAAACCTGAAATACCTTTTCATAATAACAAGAGATTACAGCGAAAGATACCAGAATATCACAAAGACAATAAAGAGAATGAACACTGACAGGATAATCCTTCTTGAATCGGTCAATTACAATGAGCTTCCTGACTACATTGCAGCAGCAGACTGCATTGCAGTGCCAAGCCTGAGCGAGGGCTTCGGATATACTGCAGCAGAAGCATCAGCAATGGGAAAACCTGTTGTTGCAAGCAACACAACATCACTGCCTGAAACAGTCTCAGGGAAATTCGTGCTTGTAGAGCCGAAAAGCCCCAAGGCAATAGCCGAAGGGATAGAACGGGCATATAACAAAAAATACAGCAGGACAGCACTAAGAAAATTCACAATAGAGGAGAATGTGAAAAGCCACATTCAGGTTTACAAAAATCTGCTGAGAAAACTTTAAATAGCAGAAACATTGATGTTCCATAAAGTGGCAAAAAGAGGCAACAGGATAAGCATAATGCTCTACTTCTTCCTAGTATCTCTACTGCTGCTGTTCCTTATACTGCACTCCTTCAGCCTTGCAGAGATAAATACCGACTTCTTCACCAGGTTTCTTCTGGGAATGCTGTTCATTCTATTAGTACTGCCATTAGTGCCTTATGTCAAGATATTTGACATTGTGGAGGTAAGAAGGAAGGCAAGGATGTTCAAGGCAAACAGGAAGAAATAAGCTAGGCCATCACGAGCAATAGGGTATTGAAACAAGCAATTTCAGAAAGATTTATATGTATTAAATATATACACATAATTAAATATATGTCAAAAACCACCAGTCATAGATTGGTGGAATGCTGCTTTTTGCTACACTGCTTGGTGGTTTTTGAGCATGCTCAGAATTCCACATGTAAGTATTAGTGGTTAGCGTAACCACCACTCATAGAGATGGTGGAATTCTGACATTAAATAATGGAGGAACAATAAAAATGCCAACTATAACTTTATCTGTACCAGAAGATTTGAAAAGGGACATGGATGAATTGAGGGAAATAAACTGGTCTGAAGTAGCCAGAGCAGCAATAAAGAGTAAGGTGGCTCAATTAAAGATATTGAAAACTATATCTGCTAAATCCAATCTTACAGAGAAAGATGCTTTAGAGTTAGGAAGAAAGATAAATAAGTCATTACATGAAAGTTTAGCGAAGTAAAGATGGAACTTATTAAAGTTAAAGTTTATTCTACAGAAGAGCTAGTGAAAAGTCTTCAGTGAAATTGCGGGGCTCTGTAGAAAATAAAAGCCTTAAATAGTAGATAAAATAACACGAACTTATGAGAATAGCACTGCTAACGCCAACATTCTCAAGGTTCAGCGGGATAGACCGGCTTGTTGAGCAGAAGGCAAACGAGCTTTCCAGAAAGGGCAACAAAGTCACCATATTCACCCTCTCAGCAGACATGAAGCCTGAAAAAGGGGAGCTCATAGTGATTGGAATGCCTGAAAGCTCCTTTTTGCAGAGGCTTTACAGGCTGTTTTTCTTCCTTGACTTCGGGAAAGTGAAAAAATACACAGAAATCATGAAAGGCTACGACGCTGTAGTAAGCTTCTTCTACCCCATGAACATAATAGCCTCAAATGCAAAGAGGAAATACGGCAGGAAATACACCTATTATAATGCAGGCGTTGCATACCCCCGGCTGTTCAGCCTTCCTGAAAGGATATACCTGAAGCTGTTCAGCCACTACACGAATAACACGATAAAAAACGCGGACGAGGTTTACTCAATAAGCGAATTCCTCAGGAAAGAGCTGAAAAAAGAAACAGGAATAGACAGCAAAGTGGAATACGTGAGAATAGACACTAAAAGGTTCAACAAAAACATAAGCAGGGAAGGAATCCGGAAAGTAATCAAAAGACACAGACTCAAAGGAAAAGTAATCCTGTACGTTGGAAGAATTTCACCACACAAAGGGATACACCTGCTGCTAAAAGCTTATAAAATAATAAAAAAACAAATACCCGACTCAATGCTGGTGATAGTGGGCAAGCACACATTTGGCGCCTATTCAAAAGAATTAAAAAGGCTCGCTGAGCCATCAGTGGTGTTTGCAGGCTACGTTCCAGATGAGGAGCTTCCATACTACTACGGCGCATGCGACTTATACGCCACAGCAAGCCTCTGGGAGGGATTTGACATTCCGATAGCTGAAGCCCAGGCATGCGGCAAAAAAGTGGTGGCATTTGACGCAGGGAGCCACAGGGAAGTCATAAAGGGCGGCAAGCTCGCAGAGCCAGGAAACATACAGGAATTCGCCAGATACGCGGTGCAGCTTTTAAGATGAAAATATTAATAACAGGAGGGGCGGGATTCATAGGAAGCCATGTAGCTGAAAGGCTCCTTGAAAGAGGGGACAGCGTAACCTGCGTTGACAATTTCAGCGAAAATTACGAGCCTGAAATAAAGAAGAGGAACATCAGGCAGGCAATGCAGAACAAGAATTACAGGCTTTACAGGGAAGACGTACTGAACCTCAAGGCAATGGAAGCCATATTCAGGCAGGCAATGCCTGAAAGGGTAATACACCTTGCTGCAAAAGTAGGGGTCAGGCCATCAATCAGCGAGCCGCTGCCATACGTGGAAACAAACATAAAAGGAACCATGAACATGCTTGAGCTTGCAAGGAAGCAAGGCATAAAAAATTTCGTGTTCGCATCCAGCTCGTCAGTCTACGGAGCAAACAAAAAAGTGCCTTTCTCAGAAGATGACAAGACAGACCGGCCAATAAGCCCTTATGGGGCGACAAAAAAATCAGGGGAGCTGCTGTGCTACAGTTACCATGAGCTGCACAGGATGAACATAACCTGCCTGAGGTTCTTTACAGCATACGGGGAAAGGGGAAGGCCTGACATGGCACCATACAAATTCACAAGGCTTATAAGCGAGGGAAAAGAGATAGAGATGTACGGCGACGGAAGGACAAAAAGGGACTACACATACATAGCAGACATTGTTTCAGGAATCACGGAAGCGCTTGACAGGGAACTTGGATATGAAACAATAAACCTCGGAAACTCAGAGGCTGTAGAGCTCAGGCACCTTATAGAGCTGATTGAGAAGGAAACTGGAAAGAAGGCAAGGATAAAGCAGCTTCCGATGCAGCCAGGAGACCTGCCAGCAACATACGCGGACATAGCAAAGGCAAAAAGGCTGCTCGGGTTTTCGCCAAAAACTAAAATAGAAACTGGCATAAAGAGGCTCGTGTCATGGTACAGGGAGAATAAGCAATGATAAGCGTGCTGATACCGGTCTATAACGAGGAGAAATCAGTAGCTGCAACAATAGAGAGAATAAAAAAGGCAATGGGAAAGCAGCAGCACGAGATAATCGCGATAAACGACGGCAGCACAGACAAAAGCGGGAAAATAGTCAGCTCAATAGCAGGCATAAGGAGCATAAGCCACCCATACAACCTCGGCTACGGGGCAGCGCTCAAGACAGGGCTCAAAAACGCAAAGGGGGAATGGGTGCTCATAACAGACGCAGACGGAACATACCCAATAGAGAGCATACCAGAGCTGCTTAAATACAGGGAGCAATACGACATGGTTGTGGGCTCAAGATCAGGGAAAAACGTGCCCAACATGAGAAAGCCTGCAAAGGCAATACTCGGGCTCCTGGCAAACATACTGACAGGAAAAAAAATACCAGACCTGAACTCAGGCTTCAGGCTGTTCAGGAAAGACGTGGCAATGAAATTCATGAGCCTCTACCCCTCAGGATTCTCGTTCACCATAACAATAACGCTCGCATGCCTCACAAACGACTACACAGTGAAATACGTGCCAATAGAATACAGCAAGAGAGAGGGCAAATCAACAATAAGCCCACTCAAGGACTTTCTCGGATTCATGACGCTCATCGTAAGGATAATAATGTACTTTGAGCCCCTGAAATTCTTCCTGATACCATCCCTGCTCCTCATCTTTGCAGGCATTGCAGACGGAATCTATGAGTTCATAACAATAAGAAACATAGCCCAGCTTCCTGTAATACTGCTTCTCGCAGGGCTCCAGATAGGGCTGCTCGGCCTGCTTGCCGACCTTGTTGTAAAGAAAAGCAGAAGCTGAGCAACATCCAGTAAGCACTATTAAGATAAATTTAAATACGAGCAGTGCATCCCTGCTTTCCATGGACTTGCCCTGGGGAGACATAAAAACGCAAAAATTCGTGACTAATGTAGGCCTAATCACAAGCAACGGGCCTCATGGCAACAACATAATGGCTGCAGAATGGACACACCACATTTCATACAGCCCGGGGCTAATTGCTGTGAGCATAGGAACAGGAAAAGCAACAGCAGAGAACATAGAAAAAACAAAAGAATTCGGGATAAGCATATGCGCTGACGACCAAATAGAAATCGCAGCAGTATCCGGCTCAAGCTCTGGAAAAAATGTTGACAAAATAAAGGTTCTGCAAGAGCTAGGCCACCAATTATACAAAGCCAGGAAAATAAATGTTTTCATGGTAAAGGACGCTGTCCTTAATCTGGAATGCAAGCTTAAGGAGCAAATAAGTTCAGGAGACCACATACTATTCATAGGCGAGCTTTTAGAGGCGAACGTCCACGAAAACAAGACGCCAGCCGTGTACCACAAAGGCAAATTCTGGAAATTCGGGGAGAACCTGCCAAGGCCGACTGATGAACGAATAGCCTATATTAAGAAGCTTGCAGAGAAACACGCCAAAGCAGAAAACTAAGGCAACTTAACAAATACGCCCACATTGGTTATTGGCAGGAGCCAATGAATCGGATACCTCTTTTTCAGCTTAAGGAAATTCGCGAACTTAGCATAAACTTCATCCCTGTTATAGTCAAACAATGTAACGTGCTCCTCAACATCAGTGTTAATCCCTGAAAAAAGCTTTATCAGCGGATAAAATTTCTTCCTTAAGCCCTCATTGGGAAAAGTAAGGAGAAGCCTTCCGCCGGGCTTCAATACCCTGTGCATCTCCTTTATGCACTCATCAAGCATAGGCATATGCTCAATTACCTCTGTGCATACGACAATGTCAAAAGAGCTGTCCCTGAAAGGCATCTTCTGGGAAAAAGCCATGATGGGCGTTACACCAAGCCTTTTCCTGAAAATATGCAGGGCTGGAACACAAATGTCAAACCCGACAACCCGGGCTCCCCTCCTCAGAAACCTTGAAGAAACATAGCCTGCCTCGCACCCTACATCAAGAACAAGCCTGCCCCTCAAATCCCCCGCCTCCCTCAGGAGGCTCTTTACCCTGAGCCTTGAGAAATACCCTGCAACAGGGCTTGAGTAGTAGTCATCCATCGGCTCCTCCTTGAATTCCTCATAAGCAGCGTGGACAGACTCCTTAACCTTATCGCCAACCCTTTCCGCAGACAGGAATGGAACCCCCTCCTTAACAGGGAAAACACGCCTGCACCTGCTGCACTTAAAAGAAGCCTTCTTAGGATTATAAGACAGGCCACACCTGCACTCCGGGCAGGCCACAATGTCCAAAACATAGCCTGTAATGTCCATCAAGCAGGCGCAATCAGCAGCTTATATAAATATTTCCGCATTATTTTTAAAGAGAAAACAGGGAATCGCCAATTATGAAGCTCAACTTTGAGAACCTGTATGTCCTGGCATTCATAGCAGTGTTCCTTGCAGTCGGGTTCAGCGCATTTGAAAACCAGCTTAGCCACCAAGTTCCGATGGGATATTTCGCTTCTGACGCATTCTTCCATGAGTCAGAAACGCAATGGATGAAGGAGAAAGGCAGAATATTGTATGCGCTGCCGAGCATAGTTGGAAACCATGAGGACGCATACGACCTGCACCCCCCCTTCCTTTTTGAGATAACATCTGTTTACTCATACACAAGCGGGCTTGAGGTTTATGACGCCATATACTTCATGACAGTAATCATGATACTGGCAGCAGCCCTGATAATGTATGCCATAATCAGAAACTTCAGCAAGGACATAGCAATGATTTCAATCCCGGCAACCCTTCTTGTTTTCTCAAGCCCGTTCAGCCAGGTGATTAACTTCGGGCAGTGGCTTTTTGTGTCAGGAGTATTGTTCCTCATAGCCTGCTTCTGGGCCATATCCAAGATTGAGCTCAAGAAAATGTTCATAATCCTCGCGGCATTCATGGGGGCTGCTGCAATAGCGCACCAGCCTGAATTCGTGTTTGCAGGGATGTTCCTTGCTGCATACCTGAGCATCTTCCTGCTGCTAAGAAAGGCTGAAATCAGGCATTTCCTTGCAGAAACAAGGAAAAACGCACTACCACTAATAATTGTAACAGCAGCAGTCATCTTACTGACTTTTTATTCACTGAGCATTTTCTACTACGGGTGGATTAACAAGTACAGCCCAAACACCGAAAAGAATTATGCGCCTGTTGCTGAGCTGCAAATAGGGTTCACCACAGACAACAAGGTGGCTGACAAGGGGTTTGCTGACATAACGCTGGCTAACCTTGGCAGCTCAACGCTCATTGGAGTAGCCCTGCCCATACTTATAGTAGCAGGGATGGTGCTGTTCTGGCTGCTGAAAAACAGGAAAGGCGCATATCCTGCAATAATAGGCTTCTTCATGATAATCATCAGCAACCTGACCTACATCGGGATTGGAAAACGGGCATTCTCACACAGGTGGTTCTGGCACTTCTACCTCGCGTTCTTCCTCGGGCTTGCAGTCTACCACATACTGAAATTCGCAATCAGGAAATGGGATTCAAAATACGCTGTTGCAACAGGCATCATACTGCTGGTAATATTCGCCCAGCCGGCTTATGGGAAGACAAAGGGAACCATAATGGACCCGTACAACTGGGAGGGATTGATGTGGATGAAAGCCAACCTGCCGCAAAAGGCAACAGTCCACTATTTTTACGTAGGCAACCTGATACAGTCACCCACAGTATACAACTCAGAAAGGCTCTCTTACATCGTTGACTACAACAAATACGCACAAAAACTGCAAACAGGGGCAATATCGCAGAACTACAGCTTCGGACTGACATTTGCGTTCATGCCCCTTGTATGCCCGAAAGGCGCAATGAAATTCGGATACTACACAACATATCTGGATAACGCATCAACAGAATGCGGCGACTATTATTATGAAGCAGACTACCCGAAAGAGGAATTCAGCCTGTGCGAGATAGAATACTACTACTTTGACAAGGAGCCAAGCAGCAACGGGCTGGTACAATACAACCTTGCAATAAGGAATGAGCTGCTCAAGAGCAGCCACATAAAAGAGATACACTCAAACGCAGCGGTGAGCATACTGAAAAACGAGAAACCAGGTGAGAACTGCCTTGCTAAGTAAAGAAACCCTGAAAAAAGAGGCAATCAGCCTTGGGCTGGCATACATAGCCCTCCTGATAATATTCCAGGCAGTCTTCTACAGGGAAAACGTGCTGGTGACACTGAGAAGTGTCTCATCACTCTTCTGGCTTTTCATCCTGCCAGGATTCATCATAATGCTTTACTGGCATGAATCGCTTGACTTTCTCCAGAGGCTGATAATCGGCTCAGCGCTTGGGGCTGCAATAGTCGGGCTCCTGGGATACAACCTGGGGCTGCTGGGAATACACATAATGTACCACGGGATAATACTGCCCCTGGCCATGTATGCAGTTGGAGCCATCATGATACTGAAGAAAGGCAGGAACTAAACGAGATGCTCAAGAAACTGGACAAATAGGGGAAATAGCTGAACTACTGGGGAAAAATCAATGACACAGACTAAATTAACAAAAGAACAAGCTAAAGAGAGTGTAAAGAAACTCGTTGATAAATACAATAGAATAGTTGAATGTGGCTCTATCAAAAGATACAAGGAAGAAGATACAAAAGCTGAACTTATTGAGCCACTTTTTGAAGCGTTAGGTTGGGATGTCAGAAATAGTAAGAATGACGATGAAGTTGTCAGAGAAGAAAAAATCTCTAAGGGCAGAGTAGATTATTCTTTCAGGATTGATGGAATTCCTAAATTTTTCTTAGAAGCAAAGGCACTCAAAGAAGATTTAGACAATATTAAATTTGTTGAACAAGCGGTAAACTATTCTTGGCATAAAGGTTGCACTTGGGCAGTTCTTACGAATTTTGAAGCTATAAAGATATTTAATGCTGAATGGAAAAGTGCGAATCCATTACAAGCACAATTCGGGCAAACCTTGCCTTGTCAATCATTCTTAAAAAAGTTTGATACTCTTTGGCTTTTGTCAAGAGATAGTTTTGAGAATAAACTTCTTGATATTGAAGCAGAAAAATGGGGTAAAAAGATTAAGAAAATCTCTGTTGATAAACAGCTTTTAAGTGATTTGACACGATTTAGAGATTTGCTTAACAAGAATATTCTCAAAAACAATTCCTCAAAAAATCTTTCTGGGGATGAATTAGACGAAGCTGTCCAGCGAATAATCGACAGATTAATCTTCATCAGAACACTTGAAGATAAGGAATTAGAAGCTCCAATGTTGCAGTCAGTTGTCAGAGAAGATTTAAACAAAAGAATTTACAAAAAGCTTAATCTTATTTTCAGAAAGATTGATGACATTTACAACAGCAAACTTTTTACTCCTCATTTATGCGAGGATTTAGACATAGATGATGAAGTTTTAGGAAGACTAATTAATGGATTATTCAATACAAGTGATAATGTTGTGCATTATGATTTTTCTGCAATTGACGCTGATGTTTTAGGTAACATATACGAGCAGTATTTAGGGCATATTCTAAAGAAAACAGATAAAAGGGCCAAACTCGCCGAAGGAAAAGCACACAGAAAAGAGCAGGGAATATATTACACTCCTACTTATGTAGTGGATTACATTGTTAAAAATACAGTTGGCGAATTAGCCAAAGACAAAACATTCGATTTGAAAACCATCAAGATTTTAGACCCTGCTTGCGGCTCAGGCTCTTTCTTAATGAAAGCTTTTGATTACCTTGTTACTCTTGACAAAAAGAAAAATGGCGAAGTAGATCAGACAAAGCTTGACTTAACTGGAGCTTCTGCAAACTATGGAAGAAAAGTTGAAATCTTAAAAGAAAATATCTTTGGAGTTGATTTAGACTCTAAAGCTGTTGAAATAGCCCAGTTAAATTTATTATTAAAAACTACAGAGAAAAAACATAGATTGCCAACATTACAGGAAAATATTAAGGTTGGAAATTCATTGATTGATGATTCTGCTATTGCAGGAGATAGGGCTTTCAAATGGGAAGAACAATTTAAAGATATAATGGCTAATGGTGGGTTTGATGTTGTTATTGGGAATCCGCCTTATGGTGCTGATTTAGAAGAAGTAAAAGATTTTCTTTTGAATAAATATAGTACAAATAGAGGCAAAATGAATTCATATCGTCTCTTTATTGAAAAAGGGATGAGCCTATTAAGAAACGAAGGGGTATTAGGATTTATAGTACCTAATACATGGTTATCCGACAATAATTCACATGCTCTGAGAGAAAAAATCTTAAAAGAGACCAAAATAATTAAAATTTTGGTACTTCCAGAGTCTTTAAAAGTATTTGAAGGAGTAACACAAGCAACCACCGTTATAATTCTAAAAAAGGATACAAACTCTAAGAATGTAATGAATAACACGGTTATATTAATGGATGATGTTACAAAAAAATCAGATTTTGATTCTTTTGTCACAGGTAGAATTAAACAAAAAACATTCTTTGAATTAGATAATCTTTCAATAATAACAAAAGATGATTTGGTTAAATTAGTGTCAAAGATAAAGGATAAAGGAAAGGATAGTTTTGAGAACTTCTTTACAATAAACCAAGGAGAAGTAAATTTAACAGTCTATAAAAAATATCTTCGGAATAAATCCGAAGATAAAACGAGACCTTTAATTCGAGGAAATGATTTGCAGAGATACCAAATTGATAAACAAGAAAGCAAAGAAAGTTTTGTGGTATATACTTCTCTTAAAAGAGATGATTCCGACGAGAATAGAATTGTGCTACAAGAAGTCTCAAACATGGCTCAAAAAAGAAGAATAAAAGCAACTATTCTTGAGAAAGGGGCAAATTGTGGACATACATGTAACTACTTATATTCATTAAAAGAAAATACAGATATTTTTTATCATTTAGGAATATTAAACTCAAAATTAATCAATCTCTACTTTAAAGTATTTAGTAACACTAATCATGTAAGTGGAAAAGAATTGAGGAGATTACCAATTATTAGTTGCTACAATAAAACAATATCTAATAATGCAAAAACATTGATAGAATTAAATAGGAGATTAATTGAAATTAAGGATAAACAAACCGATGAAAAAGTCCGTATTGAAAAAGAAATCCAAAAATTAGATAACGAGATAGACAAAGAAGTCTATAAACTATACGGAATAACTGAAGAGGAAAAGAAGATTATTGAGGATTCGTTGAAATGACTATTGAATTTAATAAAAAAGTAATGACAGATCAATTTGGAAAAATTATATCAGATACTTCTGATTTAAAGATTGAACATGGCAGAATTGTTGGGATTGCGGTTGATAACTTCAAAAAAGAGATAATAAAATCAATAAATGAGGAAATAATAAAACCAGAAAACGAAAGAATAAGAGAAGATTTAGAGGAAATTAAAGTCGCAATTTCAAATAATGATGAAAGCATTTTGAAGATACTGATAAGGAAATTGATTGAAAAAGGAGTTGAAAAAGGTATAGACGTAATTGTGAAAATAATTTTAGCGAAAACTTGAATAAATCTTCCATGAACCAAGAAAAGCAAATTTTTGAGGAAAGCTTGAAATAAAGAAAAAATAGAGATTGAAATAAAATGGCAAGAACAAAACCAATTGCTGTGGATGTTGAGCTGTCTGTCCTGAAATGGCTTATTGAGAGTTCGGGATGGACGAGGGAAGAAATAGCCAAAAGGCTCAAGACTAGTTCTCAGAATATTGAAAAGATGGAGTCTGGCGAGAAGAAACCCTCTTTTAGGCAGCTGGAAGAGCTTTCAGTCATATTCAAAAGGCCAGTTGCATCATTTTTATTGTCAAAACCTCTGACAGAAAAGCCTAAGCCGAAAGACTACAGGATGCTTCCCAATGAAACTAACAAGTTCGATAAAAAGACCATTCTTGTCATGAGAAAGGCAAGACGATTGCAGGAATTAAGCAAGGAACTATCAAAGAATATTGAATATGAAACAAAATCAAAACTTGAAAGAGCAAGTATCTCTGATGATCCCGAAAAAACTGCCCTTAAATTTAGAGAAAAATTCAATTTAACTGAAGATAAACAAAGAAGATTCAAAACATCTTATGAACTATTCAACTATTTAAGAGACATTCTTGAAGATATGAATATTTTCTTGTTCCAATTCTCAATGCCTGTGGAAGATGCCAGAGGATTTGCCTTTGTGGATGAATCTCCATCAGTGGTAGTTGTTAATACCAAAGACAATATTGAAGCAAGAGTTTTCTCATTAATGCACGAATTTGCACATATCTTGCTTGGAGAATCAGTCATAGATCTCCCAGATGCAACACACTCCTACAATGACAATGTTGAGCAATGGTGTAACGAATTCGCATCAACGTACCTGCTGCCAAAAGAAGTGGCAAAAAACACGTTTGAAACAAATAAAGCCAATTTAACTTCAAAGGAAATGCTTAAAACACTCTCTAATAGGTTTAAAGTAAGCAAGGCTATGCTTCTATTAAACATGCTCAAATTAGGATATATTGAAAAAGCCGATTATGATGCAATTTTGGCAAGGTTCAAGAAGGAAGAAATCAAACCAAAAAAAGAACCTGAAGAAGGAACTGGTGGAGGAATACGTTCTGAAGTTAAATGCCTTTCTGAAATTGGTAATAAATTCGTTTCTCTAGTGGCCAATAATTACGACAGAGATTATATCACGTATACTGATGCATTAAACTACCTGTCCATAAAGTCAAAGAGCTTTGACAAGGTACTCTCCAAGGCAAAAAAATGACGGATAATATGTACATCATAGATACTTCCTCCTTAGTGAAGTTGAACAGGAATAACCCAATCGATGTATTTCCAAGTATTTGGGACAAATTGAAGTTTCTTGTAGATAATAACCGCCTAATCGCTCCAAGAGAAGTCCATAATGAGATAAATCAGAATGACGATATGCTAAGCAAATGGGCAAAAACACAAAAAAAGATGTTTAAAGCACCCACACTAAGGCAGATTGAACTTGTGCAGGAAATCCTTAAAGATTATCCTTCTTTAATTGATACAGAAAGAAAATATGATGCAGATCCTTGGGTCATAGCTTTGGCAATAGAACTATCTTCAAGACCACAAAAGACGATACTTACCATCAAAAGAATAGTGGTCACAGAAGAAAAACTAAGAGGAACTCAAGTAAAAATCCCCTATGTCTGTTCCCAGAAATCAATTGAAGCCATAGATATTGTAGAATTATTCAGGGCAGAAAGGTGGAAATTCTAAAAGTGATATTGCTGAATTAGGAGACTAATTTTTTACATAGATGTCACATAAGATTATTCGTGTAAAAAAGAACAACTTATTGACTCATCAACCTTCTTGAAGCTGCCAACCCAAATATACATTTTTATCCATAAATCACGGATAAAAGTATACATTTTTATCACTAATCCCTCATCTATCCTTCTCCTGGAAGAAAAGGAAATTGACAGGCTTCATTAAGTAAAACGGGAAGCAGCAAACAGCAACAAGCACCATAAGGATAAGGACTAATGTTGAGAGTGCTATTGCAAACTCGCTTTTCAGGCTGAGAAGCCCAAAAAAGAACACAAACGCCGCATCCCTGGTCCCAATCCCAGAGATGCTTATTGGAAGAATTGACAAGAAGCTGGCAACGCTTACAACAGTGGCCATGTGAATGAAAGAGATGTTTATCCCTATCGCCAGGGCAAGCAGGTAAACAGCAGCATAATAAAGCAGCCATGAGAGGATAGTCAGCGCCAGAATCACCAGCACAGACCTGAAGTTCAGCAGGCGAAAGAAGCTCCTGTAAAAATCATAGAAAATCGTCTTCAATTCTGGCTTGAACTTCTCAGGGATAATCCTGTGAAAGACAAAACTGAGGAACAGCCTCACGAAATCCCTCCTCAGGACTGCAATGGCAGCAAAAAGGAAGCTCCCGATGATTGCAACAGAAACCCAGAAAATCTGCTGGCCAAGGGCGCTCACAAAAAAGAACATGCCTATGTATCCCACTCCGGCAATGAAAATCAGGTCTGAAAACCGGTCCATAAAAACGCTGAAGAAAGAAGCCCCGAGGCTCCTGCCCCTGAAAAAAGAAACCCTAGCAAACTCCCCAAGCCTTGCAGGAGTTACAAACCCTATGTAAAGCGAGGAGGCGAGCATGGAAAAAACATCCCTGAAGCTGTAATCAAAATCAAGCTGTCTCATTATGAATCTCCACCTCAAGGCCTCCAGGAATGGAATAACAAGGACCAGAATGGCTGCCAGCAGGATGAACAGCTTGTTGGAATCAATGATTATCCTTACAGTCTCTCCAATGTTTATCCTTGTAAGCAGGTAGAAAAAAACAGCAAACCCGACCAGATACAGCAGTATGCCTTTTTTCACTTCGTGCGCCTCCTCCCGAGCCAAAGCAAAAATCCTGCAGCAACAGCCAGGGCAGCCACAGCCACAGCAGACACCCTGAGCGAGGGAACAATCTTGTTGACATACCATGCAAGCAGGGGGAAAACCCCTATCCCTATGAAAAATGAGAAAACCAGCTTTTCATCCAGGCCGAGCTCAAAATTGGAAACAATGGCAAAGGCAGGGACAAAAAACAAAAGGGCAATTGCAGCCAAAGCCAGGACTCCTGTTGTGCTGAAAAGCAAAAAGGCCAGCATAAGGGCAGCGAATACGGAAATGCAGGCGTAAAGATACTCGCTTTTAAGCATTCCTACCCACCCTGTAAATCCTTATATTGTTCCTGTCATAAATCCTCGTGCCGCTGAAATTCTTCTCCATGCCTTCCAATTCCGAAATCATCCTGGACGCCTTCGGGTCAGAGCTGAACCTTGCCAAATCAGAATAATCAAAAACATAATGCGTAGGTATGAGGGTTATGTTGGAATTGGCAAGGGCAAACCCCTCAGGCTTGTTGTTCATGTAGCGCTGAGAAAGCACGTGCATAAACCTCATCTTAGGATACGAAATAGTTCCGAGATTGTAGATAACCGAATCATCAGGAAGATTAGCTGCCATCCAGCCAGAGGCCTCTATCTCCGCCGGGGAGATGCGCATCAGCTCAGAGTATGAGCCCTTCATAAAGCCATAGCTGCCCACACCAATAGTCAGGGCTATTGCAGCGATAAGCAAAACAGACATGCCAAGCTTCATAAGCTGCCTGTCAAGATTCAGCTTAATGATGCTGGGCAGGTAGAAAGCCCCGACAGCTGCCAATGCAAAAAACAGCTGAGACTCAACAACAAGCATCCTGGCAACCCTCGGGATGCTTGTGCCAAGGAACACATCAAGATGAAGGGTTATGTAAACTCCAATCAGCCAGCTTAAAAGAAGCAAATCCTGGCTCTTCCTTCTTAGAACCGCGAAGGTAATTCCAAGAAGTATGAAGGGCATGAGGGGCAGCACATCACCTATACGAGGCAATGCAATGCCAATGCTTCCGTAATTATGGGCGAATGAAAAATAAAATTCAGGATAAGAGCCCTCCTGAAGCTTAGGGTCAATGCCCCAGCTGAAAAGCCTTCCAGGGCTGCCCCCTGAAGTTCCAACATCAAGCTGAGTGCCGAAATAGATGCTGAAGAACTGCACGGCAACAACAGCCATCAGGGCAGCGCAAACAGCAATGTGGACAGGGCTCAGCGCAATTACAGGGAACCTCCTGTGCCTCACCAGCATAAGCAATGCAAAAACCCCCATCAGCGTCAATGACACTATAACACCCTGTATGTGAAGCAGATACTGGGATATGAGCAAAAACGATGCCATGTAAAGATAAATGTTCTTTGCCCTGCCCTCAAATGCAGAAACAAGATAAGAATAGAAAGCGTAAAGCGCCACAGGAACAAGCGAGATGCTGAGAAGCGTAGGCTGCTGGCCCCACAGATAAGTAAGCATTTCCCTTGATGAAAAAGCCATGCCAAAGCCAGCAAGGAAGCCAGGCCATGCGCCATACAGCCTTGAAACCAGGAAATAAACTGCAAAAACCCCGAGGAATGAAGTGACTGCCTTGTAAATGTAGACAGAGACAAACCTGTCTCCTGTGAAAAGCTCCATAAATGCGTAGTTCACGTGGTTTGAAGGCGGATACTCAAGCGCATTAGGCCCCAGAACCGGATTGAAAAGGTAATACCAGTAGCCTATGTAAGAGGGAAGCAAGGCAATAGAGCGGTCATGCGAGGCAATGAAATCGCCAATCCCGAAATGCCAGGCAGCGTCGCCCTCTCCAAAAGGGAGATGGCTAACCTGAATAGGCAGCGTCCAAACAAAAAAGGCCACCAAAAACAAAACAACAGGAAAAATAAAGTCCCTATTCCCCATACGTCAGGAAGAATTGCGGAGATTTATAAAATGTTCCATATTCACAGCCACTATATGCTGGTATCAGGCCTTTTCTCAAGCGATTCCTGCGGCTCTTTCATCTGCAGATATGAATTCTTAGAAAACCCGAACATGCCTGCAATAATGCTGCTTGGAAACATCTCCCTGCTGGTGTTGAACTCCTGCACTGTGTTGTTATATGTGTAGCGGAGCTGGGCTATCTGCTGCTCAACCTCCTGAAGAGAGTCAACTAGCTGCTTTACATTCTCATTGCTTGAAAGCTTGGGATAAGCCTCAACCTGGACTGATATGGCACCGGCTATCCTGCCTGTCGCATTGGAAAGCTTTGCTGCAAGCTCAGGGGTTAAATTGCCAGCTGCCTGTCCCCTCAGCTTTGTTATCTCTGTAAGCGTGCCCTTCTCAAACTTCATTATCCCCTTGGTAGAATCCACAACCTCCCCAATCAGGTCAAGGCGCTTCTTAAGAGCGACATTTATCTGGTTAAATGAGCTTTCAATGCCATTACGCAGGTTAATGAACCTGTTATATGTAGCCATGGCATAAACGCCTACAAGAACAACTCCAACTCCAGCCAAAATCAGGCCTATTACCATGCAACCCCTTTTTTTCAATAAGTATTTAAACATTTGCATCATTTTACACGCATGGGCCTTCGGGACTGGTTTGGAGAGCACGAAAAAGCTGCTGTTTTTTTTGTCGTGGGGCTTCTTATCACTGTCAATGCCATTGCCTTTGGAATGGCTTTTGGACTGATTGGCGGCTCAAGATATGAAAGCATATCCACAAGCTATGTGAAAGCGCCTGACGGGCTGAAAGTAACAGAGCAGTTTGTACAGACAGTTTCAGTTTTTGATAGCTTTCGGGTTCTTTATAGAAGCTTTTATGAGCCGATATGCCTGTCTGTCTGTCAAATAAGGATACAATCTGTCCAATGCGCCCACTCCAAACCCTACATTAACGGACTCGAAGGGCTGCGTGAGCCTGACACGAAAGAAAAGCTGTATTTAGACGACTTGGATATTGAAAGAAGAATTAAATCCAATGAAGTAGGCTGCTATTCAGGCGGATTTGCAGGAACCACTGAAGAATTTAACGTGACATACATTGTATCCACGGACACTGTCATACTCAACAATTACCAGCATTCCCTGTTCTCTAACAATCATCCGCCAATAATAAGCCTTGAAGCCAGGGGAACAGAAAAAAGCTCTTCAAGATTCCTGATTTTGGCAAATACGCGGGTGTCAATTGATACGAGAAGCGGGGACATTAAAGGCGGATCGTACCTTATTTTCATAATTCCTGTCCTATTCATGCTTTTTCCATTAATCGCTTATTTCATATGGGGCAGGGACCCTGAAGACGTTGTGCCACACTACCTGCACACAGTGCCCAACCAAAAAAGAGAGCCCTGGGAGGCTGATATAATAGTTAACGGAAAGCCAAGGCTTTCAAATGAAGGACTAGGCTCAATAATCCTCTCATTGTACATCAAGGGAATAGCAACTGTTGAAGTTGAAAAATCCCTGTTCAAGAAGAAGCTTATTGTAACTGTCCAGAAGAACCCGAAGGAAACGCCAACAGCCACTGAGGATAAGCTGCTCCATGTCCTGATGAAGGAAAAGAGGGAGGAAACAAAAACCTATTCAGCGTATGAGTTTGACCCGACAAGGCATTATGGAGAAATGGGAACGTTTATGGGAAGCAGCGATGTCAAAAAAATCTACAAGGACAATTATGAAGGCTTTGGAAGCACACTGGTTTTTTCCACTGTTTTTATCATATGGGTTATAGTAGGCATAATAGGCAACATATTTTCGGTTTCTTTTTTCATAGTCCTGATTGTTGTTAATTCATTCGTCATGTTCCTGGCAAATTTATTGATACCGCCGTCTGTTTTTTCAAGATTCAAGCCAGGGCAGCACCGCGAATATCTGGAATGGCTGTCATTCAAGCAGATGCTGACTGATTATGCGCAAATACAGCGCTACCTCAAGGAAGACTATCGCCAATGGAGGCAGTGGATTGCGTATGCAACTGCCTTGGGAGCTGCAGGAAACCTCCTGAAATCCATGAAAGAGCTCAAGATAATCAACCCAGAACAATACGAAACCATTTCAGGGGTTAACATGGCTGCAGCCGCTGCAATCTACATGCCATCCTCAAGCGGCAGTGGAGGCGGATTTGGCGGAGGAGGGGGTGGGGGATTTGGCGGCGGGGGCGGAGGGGGAAGGTAAAACAGCCATACTTCGTAAACCTAATTTTCCCTTTCAACAGAATAATCAAGAACCTGCATAAGCACGCCCCTGAATTCAGAGTCGTGAAAAACCTCGCCTGCAACAGACTTAGCATCCCTTATCAGGCCCCTTGAGAGCCTGTCAGCAGCAGCAAAGGCGCCGCAATCCTCCATTATGGAAACCGCATCCCTTATCCTGCTGGCGTCCTTTGTTCCTGCTGCAAGGATTTTTAACAGGCTCGCCCTGCCAGAGGCGCTGGCGCTTGAAAGGGCGTGTATTACAGGATACGTCAACTTTCCCTCAGTGATGTCCTCTCCGAAATCCTTGCCCAAACCCCTGGAAGAACTCAGGTTAAGGACATCATCCCTCACCTGGAAGGCAACACCCAGGGAGCCCGCAATACTACCCAATTTAACCAGAACATCATCCTGCGCGTCTGCAGCTATAGCGCCTATCTTCATGGAGAGCGAAACCATTGAGCCTGACTTCAATGCGCACATCTGCAGGTAATCCCCAACAGAAACATCATAAGACCTGTTCCCGCTCCAATAAATGTCAGCACCCTGCCCAACGTGAAGCCTTACAGACTCCTCAGCAACCACCTCATACAACTTTTCCCTAACCTGAACAGCCAGCCCGCAATCCCTGATTGCAAGCATGGGATAAAAATACAGGAAATTGCCGTGGTTTATTGACAGTGCTGTACCATACATCTCATGGATAGCCCTCTTCCCTCGCCTTAATGATGACCTGTCCTCTATGTCATCTATTATCAGCGAGCCGGTATGCATCAGCTCAGGGATTGCTGCAAGCCTGTAAATAACAGGGCAACTGCCATCAAGTGCGTCATGCGTAAGGCAAGCCAGAACAGGCCTCAACCTCTTGCCGCCCCTCCCAAACAGCTCATGAAAAGGCTCGCTGAAAGCCCGACTCACAATGGATTTATCAAGCCCATAACCGCCAGCAATATACCTGACCCAAGAATCTGAAGCGTCAACAGGCAGAAACCTGTTTATCTCAGCCTCAATCAACGGCACAACCTTGTTGAAATACCCTTTCAACCCTTATAGCCCCCGGCAGCATATTCAGGATTCCTTAACAGGAGAATGAAGCTGGCAAGGAAACCAATTGCGATAAGCCCTTCAACTAAAATCAAGCTACTCACAGGCTGGTTCCTCAACATAAGCAATGCAAGCAGGGATAATAACAGCCCATTGCCCATCTTCGCCCCAATACCAATTGATTCCTGCTCCAAATTGTAGCTTTCAGCCCTCCACAACCTGAAACCCATAAGATAGATTGAAAGAAAATAAGCCTGAAGAAACAGCAGAACCCAAAAATTTTCCTGCCTTAAAGCAAAGAAAAGAAGAATGTTTCCAATAATGACAAACAGAGTCCCAATAATACAAGTGGCATTTTTTCCATACACCAGCAAAAAAGTTGGCTTATGATACTTGGAATCCCCTGCCCTATCCCTGAAATCCTTCATCAATATCCTGCCAAAGAACAAGAGCATCAAAGGGGCAACCATCAGGGCATCGGACAATCCAAACGACGAGCCTGATGCTACGACCCCCATACCATAAGGAACAGCCACATAAGCTATTGTAAGGATTAAATGAGCCCAATGAGTCCTGTGTGATAACTTGAAAGGGCTCATGGAATAAATGTAGCATATTACTAATGAGCCTACAGCAACCAGGAGGGCAGTCACATTCACCAAAAAGGCCAATAGAAGGGAGAGCAAAGCAGCAGCCACATTAAGCTCATACAGCTCCTTTGATGAAGCCTCACCAGTTACAAGAGGCCTTCCCTTATTGCCTGGATGATTTATCTTGTCAATTCTCCTGTCTGCAACATCATTGACAGTAGTGGCAGCAACATACCCTGATAACAGGGACAAAGATGCCAACAAGTACTTATAACTGAAAGTTGAAAAATTATTATGCATAGCCACCCCAATAAACATGAATATCAGGAGCATCAATGCAACACGGTAACGGAGCATTACAAAATAAAGCCTCAAGTGCTTAATCATTTTCCACAGAATGTCTTAAGGGGCCAAAGAGATACAATAGTCAGCATATACAAAACCCACAGCCCAGAATAAATAGCCAACAGAGAGGCCCCAATCCAGAAAAACCCTGTCAAAATGCCAGCATCCTTAATAATAGCTGCCTGATTTGCCGCATCCTTATAAGCCGCCCTCAGGAAAAGAATAGCGCCAAGCAAAGACAAAGAGATAAACAGCCCGGTTGAAACCGACATCACTACGAGCATATACTCCATCACACCACCCAACAAGACTATAAACAAAAATGGAAGCAGTATTATCGGAAAGAACACAACAGCCCCCATCAGGACAAGAAGCCCTACAACCAGCAACAGGCTCATGGTAGAATGCCTCTTAAAAAAGCCCTGTTCAACATTGCCTCCAGATAATTCTCCTGACTTTCTTCTATAATACAGGTAAAATACAAGGAAAACAGAAAAGTAAAGGATGAACACCAATCCTGAAGAAAGCAGCCAAGTATCTAAACCACCGAAGTTACAGCTGAATGAAGACACCTTGTTGTATTCATAAACTCCCAAGGGCGAAAGAATGAATCTCACTCCGATTATTAACGCGCTATACAGAACTGTGGAAATAAAAAAGAAAAGAGAGAGCTTATTTGACCTGTAAAATAAATAGAGAATAATAACGGTTACCAGAGTGAAAAGCAGCCCAACAGTCAAAAAAGTCAAAGGCCCAGGCCCATTGCTCAATGGAAAAAGCTGCTTGTCAAGCTGTGGAAAATAAGTCACAGCCCAGACTCCGGCTATAATCAGAAACAACTCGGCAAGCAATACTTTCTGATTGAGCTTCTTTAAATCCCCCACTCTAATTTCAGGCCACATTGGATTCAATCAACAATTCAAGATATATAAAAGTTTGCAGAAATCACTTTTCAGCAATAACCCTGCAAATCCTTTCAATGTCCTCCTTTGAAAGCATTGGAGAGGAGGGAAGGTTAAGCCCCTGGGCTGAAAGCCTCTCAGCGACAGGGAACTGCCTCTCTGACTTGTACATCGGGAGCTGGTGCATCGGATAGAAGAATGGCCTTGAGTCAATTTTGGCTGCCTTGAGCCTGGCTGCAAGCTCATCCCTTGACATGCCATAATCATCGCCAACAAGGATGGAATACATCCAGTAAACACTCTTTGCCCAGGGCATCTCAGGGGGCAGAGAGATTCCCTTGACATCCTTCAGCAGCGAGTTGTACTGCCTGGCAATCTTCCTCTTTGATTCTATAAACTTGCCAATCTGCTCAAGCTGGGCAACACCTATGGCTGCCTGGATATTGGTCATCCTGAAATTGAAGCCGACCTTTGAGTGCCAGTAGCGCTTCTCGCTGCTCATGCCGTGGTCCTTAAGGAAGCGCATTTCATTCGCCAGCTTCTCATTGTCAGTAACGCACATCCCGCCCTCTCCTGTTGTTATTATCTTGTTGCCGTAAAATGAGAAGCAGCTCACATCCCCGAAGCTGCCTGACTTCCTTCCCTTATACTCGGAGCCATGAGCCTCTGCAGCGTCCTCAATCACAAACAGCTCGTGGTCCTTTGCTATTTCAAGGATAGGGTCCATATCGCAGGGGTGCCCAAAAAGGCTTACTGGAATGATTGCTTTGGTCTTTTTTGTTATCTTTTCCTCAATCCTTGAGGGGTCCATGTTCCACGTATCAGGCTCAGAATCAACAAACACCGGCTTGGCGCCTGTGTAGCTCACAGCATTTGCAGTCGCAACAAAAGTCAAATCAGGAACTATCACCTCATCACCCTCCCTGATATCCAGTGCCATCAAGGCAAGCTGAAGCGCAACAGTCCCGTTGGCAACAGAAACCCCAAACTTCCTGCTGCAAAAAGAGCTGAACTCCTGCTCAAACTCAGGAACATACTTGCCCAGGGAAGAAATCCAGCCTGTTTCCAGGCAATCCAAGACATATTTCTTCTCATTCCCGCCAAGAACAGGCTCATAAACCGGAATGAAATCCGCCATGGCAGCAGGCATGGCTAAATTGTTTAAAAAGTTTTTGGAAAGCGAACCGGCCAGAATCTACAGCAAAGAATAGTCACTTTTCAGTGGTCACCATAGAAAGGTTTATAAAAGCAGAGCTTACCCGAAGAATACTATGCAAGGTCAAAATCTGGAATACAGGGTTGTAGTGCTTGAAGCGGATGAAAGGACTGACAAGTACATATTCCCAAATAAGGGGCTGAGCGCATCAGAGCTTGAGGGAATAGGGCTTAATTTAAGGAAAACACCAGACTTATACTCAGCCATAAGGCTCTGCCAGATATACAGAAACGGACAAGACGGGCCGCGTGTTGTAATGGAAAAAGTAACCGCATATGACGGGATATTAACGCTCATGTTCACTCCCAACCCCTCAGGATTCACGCTTTCAGACCTGCAAACCCTGCAGCTAATAGACAAATACCAGGCCATAAACAGGCCTTATAACCAAGACGAGATGCCACAACCAGGCTCAGGAGAGCTTGCAATGCTACTCAGTGATGATGCGCTGGCAGGAAAAGGCTGGAAACAAGCATACCCGGCTGAAACAGTCCACATATCAGCATTTGCAGCAGAAGACACGCCAGAAGTTCTCAGGCTTACAGGAATGGCAAAGCCTCACAGGCGATGAGCAGGCTATTTCACGCTGCCTTTCTTAAAGCCTCTCAGAGCGCAGTAAGGATTCTGCGCCTTCCAGTTCACGTAAATCCCGAAATGAAGATGAGGCACAGTCTGCCCTGAAATGCCGCACAACAGCCCTGAGCAGCTGCAGCCGATTGTAGTGCCTGAATACCCGAGAATATCGCCAGCCCTCACCCGCTGCCCCTCTGAAAACTGACCGTATGAACTGAGATGTGCATAATAATAAACAGCTCCGCTATCTCCGAGAAGCTCCAGGGCATTCCCGCCGAGGGAATCACAATAGCGCCTCCTGACAGAGCCGGGGACAACAGCAACTACAGGGCTTCCCTCTGAAGGGGTTAAGATGTCTGTTCCCTCATGAGCGCCCTTACCCTGAGACCTGTCCTCCCTCCAGTCGTTGTAAAACCATGAATCACCCAAAACAGGGAATGCCTGAATTGGATAAGGATAGCATTCCGCTGCATCTGAAACATCAACAAACCCTGAGCCGGGGATGGCAACCCGCGTATTTGAATAAATGCTTCCAGACTGGGAAAACCCCTCTCCCACCAGAAGATGCACCACAGCAAACTCAGAGAAATGCCTTATTTTCGCGGTAATCCTGTTGTTCTTCAAATCAGGCATGCTATAAAGGTATTTCCACAGCCCAGACTCCTTATCATAGTATGCTACAAACAAGCCGCTTTCTGACAAAGCCAGATTATCGCCATCATAATGAATGGTAAGCTCCACATCACCATCAAATTCAGCCTCATCAGGATAGCCGCCATAGATGAGGTTGCCTACGACAGCTTCAGAGGGAGAGCTGATTTCAGGCTTATCAAGGGACTTTATACTTATCTTGTCCAGCAATCTGCCGCCTTTGGTTATGAGCACCCCTTCCGGAATCCTAAGCTCAACCCTCTTATCGCTGCTGACAACATTCTTCTCAGCCTTCAGCCCATTTTCATCCTGGTCAAGGGGAATCAGGGTCTCCAGTCTCAATTCAGATGTGAAATCCTCAACACCAACCTTCTGTCCCTCCATTGAAAGGGTGATTGGGTATCTTGCATAAGCTCCAAATGCGCTGCCTGATAAGTATACATCAGTCTTTACATCACCGCGGGAAACACTTATGCCCTTATCATTCAACGATGAAAAGTCAGTGCACTTACTGAGCTCGGCATCAATCAGCTTTTCCTGAGCCTGCCTGAGCTCTGCCTTTAAACCCAGCGCCTCTGCCTTCAGGAGGCTGGCTTCAAGGCAGGAATCAACATAATTCTCAACCATCAGGCTGCCCTGGCGAAGAGCCAACTGGTCAAGCCCTGCCTTTTCAGAAAGATTATTCCTTTGCAAAGCAACAAGCAAGCCCCCAAGCAGCAACACCAGAAGGCCAATCACAATAAAAAGCGAAACCTGAGCCCTTTTAACCATAAGCATAAGCCCACTCCAGAAATCTTAGTTATTAATCTTTTCTATCCGAAAACCCTGAGCTGAATAGCCCGCCTCAAATAGACAAAAGCATACCGCACTATCTTCATTCCAGATGACTTGGAAACACCCCTCTCCCTGTACCTGTAACTAAAAGGCACATCCTTCATGCTGAAACCCATCCCCTGTGCCTTGAACAGGAGTTCCATGTCAAACTCCCCCCACTCGCTCGGATACCTGAACCTTATCTGAAGGAACCTTTCCTTTTTCATCGCATGAAAGCCAGTGAAGACATCAGTAACCTTAATCCCAAGGATAAACCTGCACAGGGCATTAAGAAGAGTTGGAAAAACCCTCCGGGCAAAAGGGGCAATGAAAACAGAGCCCCTCAGGAACCTTGAGCCAGCAACAATGTCACAGCCGCTTTTAACAGCTTCCCTGACCAGAACAGGAACATACTCAGGGGGATGCGAAAAATCAGCATCCATTATTACGATATAATTGCCCCTGGCAACCCTTACCCCATCAATCAATGCAGAGAAAATACCCTTAACCCCCTCCCTGTGAAGGGCTGAAACCCTGCCGGATAATGAAAGCCTGTCTATTATTTCAGGAGTCCTGTCCCTTGAGGCGTCATCAACCACCACAATCTCATAATCAAATCCCCTCAAGGCGGATGAGAGAGATTTTACAAGGCGCTCTATGTTGGACTCCTCATTATAAGTGGGGATTATAACAGAAACCTGCATGGTTGCAGGAAAGCGCTTAAGCCTGCCTGAAGAAAATGATACCCTGCCTGACTTATATACGTACTCTGGCATTATTCCTATTAAAAAAAACAATTATAAATAGGTTGTGCTATGATTTCAAAATGTTTATAAAGTATTATTCTGAACACCAGACAGATGGCTGATTCTGCAAAGACCATAGCAAAAAACACAACCGCCCTGTTCGTGGCAGGATTGATAGGGAGAGCGCTGTCAATACTGCTGATTACTGTCATAGCCCGCCAGCTCGGGCAAGAGGGAATGGGGGTTTACTCTTTCGCATTTGCTTTTATTGGCCTTGCAGGACTTCTTGGAGACTTTGGAATAGGGCAGCTTGTTGTGAGGGAGCTGGCAAAAAGCAAGGAAGAAATACGGCTGGCCAAGGCAAAG
This sequence comes from Candidatus Woesearchaeota archaeon, assembly GCA_016192945.1. Classification (GTDB taxonomy): domain Archaea; phylum Nanobdellota; class Nanobdellia; order Woesearchaeales; family UBA10216; genus JACPTE01. The sequence continues at coordinate 51,595 of JACPTE010000021.1, read as the reverse complement.
AACAAGAATGAAAAACACAATCCAAAGCTGGAGCAGGCAAAAAAAACATTTTACAATTTTTTCACCATAAAGATAACCCTTGGGCTTACAAGCCTTCTAATAGCGCTTATCCTGTCATTCTTTGTAACAAAGACTCACGAAGCACTTGTTGCTGTGTGGATAATTGCATTCGCCAGCTTTTTGCTTGACTTGTCAGGAGCATTCACAACCCTGTTCACTGCAAATGAGCAGCTTGAATACAGCTCAATATCAATTGTCTTGGAAAGAATAATAACAACAACATTCGGAATAATTGCCCTGCTGCTTGGAGGGAAAGTAATAGCGCTAATGCTGGCATTTGCTTTCTCCTACACGATGACATTCTCATACCTGTTCATAATAACCCTGAAAAAATTCTTCCCGCTGAAAATAGCATTCGACATCAATGTGTGGAAAAGGCTTTTTGCAGAAGGCGCACCATTCCTCATAACAACAATATTCATAACATCATACAACAGGCTGGACACAATACTCCTTTCATTCTTCACCAACTATTCTGTAGTCGGGCAGTACAATGCAGCGCACAATCTTCTTGACGCTCTCTATTTTGTTCCTGCATCTGTAGTCGTGGCTGCGTTCCCAACAATGTCAAGGCTTTCAGCCTTAAAGGAAGAGCTGAAAGGCATCTTCAATATAGCATTCAAATACCTGTTCATAACTGCCATACCAATCGGAATCCTCACAACCATCCTTGCTGACAAAGTGATTCTGCTGCTGTACGGCCCTGAATTTTCAGGCTCAGCCTTCATACTCCAGATAATAATCTGGGCTGAAGTAATAATCTTTGTAAGCTACCTTTGCGGATACCTACTGAACTCAATCGGATACCAAAAGCTGTTCATGATGGCAACAGGAACAGGGCTGATAGCAAACATCGTTCTGAACATAGCCCTAATCCCGAAATTCGGCCCTGCAGGAACAGCAGCCTCCCTTGTAATAACCGAGCTAATAGTCTTCCTGATGCTCATATACTTTTCTGCAAAAAAAGGGTTCACACTGAACTTTTCAATTCTTGCAAAGCCAGCAATAGCAGGGGCAATAATGCTTTTGCCTGCACTTTACATAAAAAGCCTCGTAAGCTCAGGAAGCCCGATAATTGAGCTGGCAGTCATAAGCGGAGTGAGCATGGCCATTTACCTGGGAATCCTGTACGCGATAGGCGGCCTCAAGATTGACGAAATCAGGAACATCATGAGAAGGTGATACCACGAAATTCACAAAATGCTTCTGCGGGAACGAAGAATACAAGGTCCTGTTAGAGACAGAATTCTATCATGACCTGAAAAAGAAGAAGTTCCCTGGAAAAGTGCTTGAATGCACAAAATGCAGGCTTGCAAGGACATATCCCCTGCCATTTGAAGACGACGCCACATCAGACATGCACCAGGTGGCAAAAATCTACAGCGAATTCAAGTTTTCAGACACTGTTGATGAGGACAGGATTTCAGAAATGGACAAGCTGAGCATCAGCTTTGTAAAGAAATTCAAAAAAAGCGGGAAAATCCTTGACGTGGGGTGTGGAGCAGGCCACTTCATGATAGCCTGCAAAAAAATCGGGTTTGAATGCGAAGGCGTTGAAGTTGACAAGACAACCGCAAACTATGCGATAAGCAAGAGAAAGCTCAAAGTTTACAGCACAGACTTTCTCAATGCAGAAATGCGTGACAGGGAATATGATGTGATAGCTGCAATACACATACTTGAGCACGTAGTCAACCCACAGCCGTTCCTTGAGCATGCAAGAAAAAAGCTAAAGAGTGACGGAGTGCTTATAGTGTCCGTGCCTAATTTTGGAGGGCTTCTACCAAAAGTCCTGAAAGGCAAATGGTACGGGCTCCAGATGGATGGGCACGTATGGCAATTCACTCCTGAAACGCTGAAAGCAATGCTTGAGGAAATTGGATTCAAAGTTATATCAGCAGAAGTCAAAAGCCTGGACCATGGAGCAATCAACCCAATAATAAGTGCGCTGAAAAATGCGGTATTCAAAACAATAGAATTATTTGGAATGGGGGACAACCTATTCATGGCAGCCAAACTCAAACAATGAAAATCGGGATTGTAAGCAGGTTCGGGGAACAGGATGGCATCTCAATCTACAGCGACAATCTTGTGTCGGCCATTCGAAGGCAAGGAACCGAATGCATAACAATTGGAGGAACTGAAAGCAAGGCAGACTATAAAATCAACCTCAAATCAATACGGCTAAAAGGACACATTGCAAAAATAGTTGAAACTGAAAAACTAGGCTTGGTGCATTTCCAATACATAGCAGCAAGAAGCTATTATGGAATCTCAAGCCTTAATATGAACTTCGTGATTGCGCTGAGCCAAAAAGTTCCAACAGCGGTGACACTGCACGAAGTGCATTACAATTCAGAAGACTTGCGCGAAAAAATCATCAAAAAAATAGAGGAGATTATCATAAAGAAAGCAAACAAGATAATTGTACACACAGAAGGGCATAGAAAGTTCATCCTTGAGAAATATAAAAAAAATGCAGAAGTTGCATACATGGGAGTAACCCTGCATGATATGCACAAAAGAAAAAACAATTCACTATTGCTCTTTGGCATCATAAGCCCCAACAAAGGAGCAGAATACCTGATAGAAGCAATGCAAGAACTGCCAGAATATGAATTAACAATCGCAGGCAGTGCAGTAGACAAAGAATACTACAAAAAACTAATTGAATTGGTAGGGAAGTCCAAGGCAAAAATTAAAATGGAGACTGGGTGGATAAGCGAACAGAGAAAAAAAGAGCTGTTCACAAACTGTGACATGCTTGTGCTGCCATACATAAAGGCTCCATACCAAAGCGCTGTCCTGCACGATGCAATATCCTATGGACTTCCAATAGTCGCTACAAGGACTGGGGGAGTATATGAGATAGTTGAACAATTCAAATGCGGAGAAGTAGCAGAGCCCAAGTCAAAAGAATCTCTGGCTGCAGCTATAAAAAAGACAAGCAGCGAATACGAAAAATATCAAAAAGGAATTGCTGGGTACAGGGAAGAAGCAAACTGGGATAGAGTTGCTGCAAGACACATTGAAGTATACAGGAAACTTACAAAAATGTGTTTGAATCATGCAGCTTAATTTGCAGATACAAAAACATTTATAAGAGAAACAGGGTAAGCAGCCTCATGGCAGGAATGGGAGATAATGCAAAAGCAGAAAAGGCAAAGGCAGCAAACAAACATGCCCGCCCGAACATCATAATATTCATAATAGACGCCCTCAGGGCAGACCACCTGAGCTGCTACGGGTATGGGCTTAAAACAAGCCCCCATATAGATGAGCTGGCAAAAAAAGGCATCATATTTGAGAACGCCTTCTCATGCATGAACGCAACAGAGCCATCAGTAACGACAATACTCTCAGGAAAGCACCCAAGAACGCACGGCATCCTGCACCATGGAAACCAGGTCACTGAAGAGGAGATTGAGGGCTTCACAAAGACAGGCACAAAGCTGCTCCAGGAAATCCTCAAGGAGAACAGCTACATGACATTTGGAATGGACTGGCTCAGCAGATGGCACAAAAGAGGGTTTGACTATTACCACGGCATAACCACCAGCGACCTTGAAGTGAAAAGGAGCATTGTAGGAATAATAAAAGGAATACCCCTGCTGGGACAGATTGCAACATTCGCATTCAGGCACATGCTCCCGAAAAGGCTCACAGACAAGGTAAGGGTAAGCCTTGATGGCAAGCAAATAACAAGAAAAGCTATAGAACTAATAGAACAGAACAAAGGCGCGCCATTCTTCATGCTGCTCCACTACTGGGACACCCACGTATCATTCAACGCCCCAAACGGGATATACAAAAAATTCCTAAAGGATGAGCACAATGGGAAAAAATACGGCGATTTCCTGAAAAATGTTAACAGGGAAACTGTAAAGGAGTTCTACGAAGGCATACTGGACCAGAGGGAAGACATGGCAACAGTAATTGCAAAATACGACGGTGCAATAAACTACGTCGACAGAATTATAAGGCAGATAACCAGCAAACTGGAAGCAGAAGGCATAAGCGACAATACGATAATCGTTATAACAGCAGACCATGGCGAAAGCCTTGTTGAGCATGAAATACTGTTTGACGATCACGCTCTTTACGAGCCGAGCATACACGTACCTCTCATCATATACTACCCGAAAGCTGTCAGGCAGGGAAGGTTCAGCCAGCTTGTGCAGCACACAGACCTGATGCCAACGCTGCTAGAGCTGGCAGGGTTAAGCGCATGCGCGCCAAAAGACATGGATGGAAAAAGCCTAATACAGATAACCAACGGAAATACCGAAAAGCTAAGGGACTACATCTACGCAGAAGAGACATACAACGAGGAAAAGGCAACCCTGCGGGGGGAGAGATACAAAATAATAAAATCAGTAAGCGGAAAAGGCACGTGCAGAAGATGCAGAATCATACATGGAGCAGACAAGGAGCTTTACGACCTGGAAACAGACCCGAAAGAGCTCAACAACATAGCGGAGACGGAAAAAAAGGCATTGCAGGAAATGGAAGAACGGCTGGAAACGCTAAAGAGCCACTTCAACACAAAAAGGGAGAAAAGCAGGATAGCAAACGCCATATCAGGGATAAAAGCGTAATTTATCCTCTGTTTAGTCTTTCATAAACATCTATTACCTTCTTTGCGCTTTTCTTCCAGCTGAAATCTTTTGCCCGCTTTAAACTCTTTCTTCGCATAGAGCCTGCCAGTTTTTTATTTTCAAGAACTTCTTTAATCGCCTTTGCATAGCCCTCGCTGTCAGAAACCTCCACTATTATTCCCGCACTCCCAAAAGCCTCTGGACCCCCTCCTCCGTTTGAAACTATTATTGGACATCCGCATTTCATCGCATCAATGACTGGCATACACAACGCCTCATAGGGAGGAAAAACAAATACGGCAGCAGCATTATAGAAAATTGGCAAGTCACTGAATGGAACATACCCAGTCATTATTACATCTTTTTCGAGCTTAAGCCTCTTCATTACCGACTCAATCTTCTCATAGCCATAACCCTTCCTGCCTACAAGCACCAGCTTATGTTTACAGCCGCCATCCTTAAGCTTCTTATATGCCTTCAATAATGTTGGAATGTTCTTCTTTGCCTCCAGCGTGCTTACAAAAAGTATGTAATCCTCCTTTATTCCGAACTTTCTTCTAATTTTCTCTTTACAAGCTCTTTTGTCCATCGGCTTAAAAAGAGAATTTGTCCCGGGATAAACCACGCCTATTTTATTGAGCGGAACCTTGAAATGCCTGCTTATGTCCATCTTTGCACTATTGCACGCAGTTAATATGTAATCAACGTTCTTGACTATTCTTGGCAGAAGAAACCTGAAAACCAGCTTCACAGAGAGTTCGAAGTTCTGGGGATAAAGTATTGGTTCTATTTCGTGAATTATTTCAACGCTCTTGCCCTTTAACAGCTGCTTGAAAACAAAAGGCCCTGTGCCTGTCATGTGATGGACTACATCTAGATTGTATTTTCTCAGTTTCAGCGGAAGCGTTATGAAATTTCTTATTGTTGAAAAAGGAAACCTTGGGTTATAAGGAACGATTATTTCCTTAGCGCCCATTTTGTAAATTTCATGGTCTTCTTTCCTGCGATGGATTAGGTAGTATTCGTTTTTTTTATCTATCAGAAGTATGTTTTTTGTCAGTTCAAGTGTATAAATGCCAAACCCTACTAATTGTGTGTCTGTTTCATCTGTTATGATTCCTATTCTCATTTTTTCAGCGATTTTAATGCAATGCCAATCTTCTTTATTTGTTCATTGGTTAAATGGCTTGAAGAAGGCAAGTATAAGCCTTGGGCGTATAATTTTTCAGAGACAGGATATTCTCCACCACAGTTAATGGCCTGATTTTTTTTGTAAACAGGCTGCAAGTGCATTGGAAAGAAGAATGACCTGGTTTCGATTCCCTGTTGCTCAAGTTCCTTCATCACTTCGTCCTTACCCATTCCAAACTTATCCTTGTCTATCAGGATTCCGTACATCCAGTAAACATTTGTTCCATATGGGCATTCTGGAGGCAGGGTTATTCCATCTACTCCTTTTAGTTCGTTTTCATACCTTGGGGCGTTTGACCTCCTTCCTTTCAGAAGCTCGCCTGCCCTTTCCATTTGGGCAACTCCTATGGCAGCCTGGATATTTGTCATCCTATAATTAAACCCAACTTCGTAATGCACAAATCTGGGTTTGGTAAAGGCATGGTTTCTTAAAAGTCTGGCTTTGTCTGCAATTTTCTCATCATTGGTCACAACCATGCCCCCTTCGCCAGTGGTTATTATTTTGTTAGCATAAAAGCTGAAACAAGCTACATCCCCCAGGCTGCCAGCCATTCTGTCCTTGTAAGTCGCTCCATGCGCTTCTGCAGCATCTTCAACTATCTTAAGGTTATGCTTGTCTGCTATTTTTCTTATTCTGTCCATGTCAACAGGGCAGCCATAAGTGTGCATGGAAATTATGGCTTTGGTCTTTTCAGTTATTTTCTCTTCAATCATGTCCGGATTCATGTTCCAGGTTTTCATTTCCGAATCTACAAAAACCGGAATTGCTCCTGTGTACAGAACAGCGTTTGAAACTGCGATTATTGAGAATGTCGGAACTATCACTTCATCTCCTTTCCCTATCCCGATGCTTGCCAGTGCCAAATGCAGGGCTACAGTTCCGTTTGAGCAGCTAACCCCGTATTTGACACCACAAAATTTACTGAACCTTTTTTCAAATTCTTCTATAAAAGTTCCGCTTGAAGAAATCCAATTAGTTTCAACACATTTATCGACATATTTTTTTTCGTTTCCTTGCAGGGTTGGTTCGCAAACTGGAATCATAATTCCTCACTGTTTATCTTTTAAGCGAAGATAATTGTCCTGTTCATCAAATTCAATGCTTTTCATCTCTAAAAAATAAGCAGTTTCTTTTCCTTCATTAATAAAAACATGAACTGCTCCCAAAGGAATCTCAACAATATCTCCCGCTTCCAAAACTATTGATTCGTCATCCCTGACAAACTTTATTCTCCCAGCTATGCACATGAATTGTTCATATGTTTCTTTATGATAATGCCCTCCCCTTTTATGTCCTGGCTTGATACTTCCAATAGATATATATTTGAAATCAAAATTAAGAAGCTTTTGACTAATCCAAAGCAGCATTCCTCTTTCATCCTTATGGTTGCCTAATTGTTTTTTACTTATGATACTTATCACCTATCTTTTATAAAAGATTTGGCACAGATTATATACTTTTCGGTTCTGCCAATTTTTAACAAAATATAAAGATTTATATAACAGTATTGAAAACTGGTGAGACTATGAAAACCAAACTGAACATGGGGTGCGGAACAGACATAAGAGAAGGATATGTCAACCTAGACTTCATAAAAAATGAAGGGGTTGACGTAGTACACGACCTGGAAAAAACCCCCTATCCATTCAATGAAGACCAATTCGAAGAAGTAATCGCATTCAACATCCTTACGCTCATAAAAAATCTTTCAGAGGTGATGGAAGAGCTGTACAGGATAAGCAAAAACGGTGCTGTTATAAAAATCATTGTGCCACACTACAATCAGCACCTTCCACATACTGACCCAACAACCAAGAGATTCTTTTCACCCGAAACATTCGATTTTTTTTCAGTTAATTCAAGCAACAATTTAGGGAACAAAAGCCTCTTTGTCAAAAAATTCACAAAAAAAGCAAAATTCAAGATAGTCAAACTTAAACTAAATCCTGGTTTCTGGGGAAAATTCGTGCCGTTCAAAGGAAAACTTTTAAGACCGCTAAGCTACATGCTCGGAGAAATTGTAGACACAATATACGTTGAGATGAAAGTCATAAAGCCATGACCTCGTCATACAATTTTTCCATTTTTTTCTTAATCGCGGAGAAATTCCAAAGACGCATAAGTTTTTTAGCCGACTGAGAGTTTTTCTTTCTAAGTTTCGTATCGTTATAATAAGAGCTGAGGTTAGCGGCTAATTTTTCAAAATCGTAATACTTATGATATAAGGCAGAGTCTCTAAAAATCCCCGTGAAAGAGCCGATTTCAGACAGGCAGAGTGGAACAGGAACACAAGCCGCTTCATAAACAGCAAGGCACTGAGTCTCATTATCAGAAGTATTTACGAAAACATCAGAAATATTTAAAATGGATCTGACAGAGTTATGACTCTGGAAGCCTGTAAGGATAACATTTTTAACCCCGAATTGTTCAATCATATCGTTCAAAGATGGTGCCCTCTCTTTATACAGCTGATCCTCACCAACAATTATTAATTTTGAATTAATCACCTCGGCATTAAAAATCTTAAAAGCATTTAGGAGTGTCTCCATTCTCTTGAACTTTCTTATATTGGCCACTGAAATTACTACGAAAGTATTCTTATTTATTTTCCATTTCTTTCTGACTGTTTCTTTACCAGATATCTTTTTAGAGTAAAATTCGTAATCAACTGGATGAGGTAACAAAAAAACCTTATCAGATGGAATGCCCTTTTTTAGATAGATTCCCTTTTCGTAAGGTGTCAATGCAATTATTTTATCGAACCTTTTGAAAAGAAAGATAGAAAGCTCAGCTATTAGCCTGCTTGAACCCAGAATATAGGAATGCGGAGTTATTATTCTGCGTTTATTAAAAAGCAGAGCGGCAAACAAAGAGGGAGTGAAAGGCCTAAGGTGCGCGTGTATCAACTTTACACCGCGCTGGAAAAACAAATGAACCAAAAGGCTTAGGGGGCTGGAGAAACGCCTTACAGTTATGTTATTGAAGACTTCCTTAGACGGCTTATTTTTTTTCTTCAAAGTGAAAAACTCTACTTTGTAACCCTTATCCATCATTAACTTAGCAGGCCAATAAAAATAGTCTTCCTTCTCATTCATACCAAGCCGCATCGGGTACTCAGGCACAATCTCAACGAACTTCATTTTTTCCTGGAAATAATTATTATATGGCCTCCAAGAGTGGGGAAGAAATCTCCCAGCTTCATTGCAGCTACCTTTACAAATTTCGGAATACCCCAGAAAACAGGGCACGGGAAATTGGAGGTTGTCTGCTTCACCACAACAAAGCCATGGTTCCTGAGCTGCGAGGCAAGGTCAGCAAACGTGTAGCCGCGGATATGTCCATTGGTGTCCATGCCAAGCCTGTACTCAATCGGGCTTGGGCGCTTCCCAAGCAGCAAACGAAACCTGTCAGTGAGGCTTGCTATATTGGGAGTGGTTACAAGAAAAATCCCACCCGGCTTTAATACCCTATAAATCTCGCTTAAGTAAAAGTCAGTGTCGTATATGTGCTCTATAACTTCTGCACTGTAAACAACATCAAAATAATTGTCCTGGAAAGGGAACTTTTTTGCAAGGTCATGCCTGACAGCCTTTATTCCAAAAGCCCTTGCCTTTTTGTAAGCAACAGGATTAAGCTCTATGCCATAAGCATCATAAAGCGGCTTGAGCCTTGCTGAGAAAGAGCCATCACCACAGCCAACATCAAGCAGCTTGTAGTTTTTTCCCTGGCCATAGGCTTTTAAAAAGCGCATTGACTTTGTTGCATAAATCTTGGAGCTGTAGGCAAGCTTGTCATCAAAGGACACAACAGTATGAAAATGCTCATTTGCAAAATCAGCCAAACTTCTACCAGCCATCAAACCACTTCCAAAATTCCATCCCTGATTCTTTTCTTGTGAAACTCCATTGTGCGCAATGAAACAATTGCACAGTAAGCAAAAACAAAACTGTTTAGCGCCTGAATAAAAAGCTTGAAAAATACAGGAGCCGTACTTTCATCGTAAAGCCTGCAGGTGAGATATTTAATTATTTCGGTATCAGAGACGACCTTTTGTTTTTGGACTGCCTTGCGCTTCCTGAGAACCAGCCCAAAATTAGAGATCATCCAGAGATATGCCTTGAACCTGGAAATAATTCGGTTAGTACACGCTATGTTTGTGAAAATGCAGAACAACAAAAGAACCGGAATTAGCCTGATCAAAGTCCAGCCGCTGTAAAAAGAGAACACATTCAATAGCTTGTTTCGCTCTGCAAGAACAAAGAAAAAATCCCCTCTTTTCATGGACTTTGAAGTCACACTGCCTTGATGATAGACCTTTGAAGATGGAACATTTATGACTTTATAGCCCTTGTAGTTTGAAAGCAGGCCAAGATACATGTCTTCTGCATAAGCAAAATAATCAGGATCAAAAGGAATTGGGATTATCTTGCGATCAAAAATAGAAAAACCATTGCCTGCCATGTGGCGAACAGACACCTTGTCTGCTACCTGACTTTCCACCATGAAGGGATAATGAAGAAGATTAATTGTACTGTAACATTTTGTTCCATATTTCTCATCAAAAAAATAAGAGCCATCATTGCGAATCCCGAAAATTTTTGGAAAAGCAACAGCTACACCTTTATTAGTTTCAATAGCTTTAACAAGCTCAGAGAGCCAATCCTTATCAACGACGCAGTCGTTATTGAGAAGGCAAATATACCTGCCTTTTGCATGTTCGACACCAGCATTGTTGCCGCCAGCAAAGCCAAGGTTTTCCTTGTTCTTTACCAGAACAATGCCTTTTACCTTGCTAAAAAGCTCTACAGACTTATCTGCAGAGCCGTTATCAACAACAATAAGCTCATAATCCCTGAAAGAGCTTTTCCTGACAGAGCTTATGCACTTCAGGGTGTAATCAGGCTTCCTGTAATTCAGGATGATAACTGAAACCTTCGGGTTTTTCATATTCAGTCCCGGGGCGCTGTCTTCTTGAAAAGCTTCATTGAAAATATGTACAGGTTGACAAAAAAGGCGTAAAGCCCCTGCAAAACAGAGATTTTAAGCCCTGCAAAGCCGTTCAAAAACCCCCTCTCCCTTATGGAAAAAAAAGCGATATATAAAATTAACCACAAAGGCGCCTTAAGAAGATAAAAAAACGATGGGAAGCGGGCATTGCCCTTCTCAATAGTGAATGCCGCCTGCCTCCTGGCCCACTTCAGCCACTTCCTCCTGAAAGTGAAAAAGCTATAGTTATCGTAAAGAGGCCTGTGATGAAGCGTAAGGTCAACATACTTTATTTTACCATCAACCCTAGGAATCTCATGGAAATAGCCCTTATAATGGAATTTCCCCTTCCTGAAAAAGCAGAGGTGATAGCCCTTCCCCAATCCGACACGCTTCAGAAGCCTCCCGCCGACAAAAACCTCTGTTGCAAAGGCGAAAGCATTGGCATCCTTATCCCTTGTCAATGCCCTGATGCCCTTCCTTAAGTCTTCTGAGAAATACTCATCCGCATCAACCTGCAACAGCCAATCACCATTTCCCTTTGAGAAAGCAAACGGCCTGTGAGGCTCAGCCTCCCCAACCCTGGGCCTTATGAAAATCTTCTTGGTGTACTTGCGGGCTATGTCAAGCGTCCTGTCAGTGCAGGGCCCATCATGGACTATTATAATCTCATCAACAGCGCCCTTCAGGCTGTCAAGGCACCTTGCAATTACCCTTTCCTCGTTGTAAATGACAAGGCATGCAGATATCCTAACCATGAGATGGGTGGCAAAAAAGAAGTATATAAATTAATTGATAAATTATCTGAGATGCAAGGTTAGTGTCATCTATTTAGCGGGTGTTTCAGAAAGTTTTATAAACATACACATCTAACATATGTCAGATAAGTATGTTCAATGATAAATATGAGGGTTTTAGAATTGCGATAAGTGATTCAGCTATGAGAGAACTGATGCAGGAAGGTAAGACCATTTACGATGTTGTTGAGATCCTGGAAGAAGGATATGATGCCCCAAGAAAAAGAAAACAAGGCACGATAGAAAAGTGGCTTGCTAAAGGAAAGAAAATTTATAATGCTATAATTGTACAGGATTACCATGAAATCCTAAAAGAAGATTGTTGGGTGTTAATCCATTTTGGGAAATTCACAAGGAGGAAATAAAAATGAAATGTAATAAATGTGTCAAAGGAATGGGTGAAATTTATTATGATCCTGAACAGGCACAGAAAGTATTACTCTTAAATAAGCTGAAGAAAGCAGTATTAAAAGCAAAGCTAGGTAAGATTAGAAGCAACTTAATTTTAAGACTGCCAAAAGATTTGGAACACGCTTTAAATTTAGAGAAAGGAGAAAGTGTCCTGATAAAAGTTGAGAATGATGGGTTTAGGATATTACCAGCGTAAAAACCATAGCATGCTCAGAATTCCTCACACATATTGAATTTGCCATGTCATATCCCCAGCCCGAGCCTTATCCTCATGGCCTCAATAAAGGAATACGGAACAGGCAAGCCGCCTATCTTGGTGGGGCGGATGCTGCCATGGAAGTCATTGCCGCCTGACTCAAGGAGCCTGCCTGACCTGGCAAGCCTCCTGAACGAGCTGATGATTTTTTTCTCCTGAATGCCATTCACTACGCTCCCTGCAAGCACCTTGCTGTAAGGGTAAATCGTCTCTATCCCATCCCCGCCCAAATCCCTGAACATGCTTATCAGCTTGAGCGAATCTTTCTTTATGTAGACGCCAGGATGGGCTATGAAGGCGAGGCCGCCAGCAGAATGAACAAGCTCAATCGTGTCAGCCAGTGTAAGCTGGGCATTCCTTGTGCAGTAGGCTTTCTTCCCAACTCCGATATATTCCCTGAAAACGTCCTCAATTGCATTGAACTTGTCCGGATTGTTCATGAGGGCTACTTTTGCTATATGAGGCCTGCCTATCTCGCCCTTTGCAATCCTCCTTACCTCTTCAAAGGATATTTTCACCCCAAACTGCTGTAGCTTCCTTATCATTTCCCTCTTCTGCCCTGTCCTTTCATGCTCAACCCGCTCCAAGAAGCTGGACAGCCTCCTGCTTGCAGTGTCAATGAAATACCCGAGAATGTGGATGTCATCAAAGCCATTGTCACGCTCATCGCAGCTGATTTCAATACCTGTGACAAGCTCAATTCCATTTATCCCTGAAAGCCCCTTTACAGTATCATGGTCAGTCAGGGAAATTACACGAAGACCAGCATTCTTTGCCTGCGCTGCAAGATATTCAGGACTGTGCTCACCATCAGAATAGAACGAGTGCATATGCAAGTCTATGCCTCCAGCCATCTTAATACGCCTCTGCAAAAATGCCTGTAAACCTTGCCTTATTGCTGCAGCCAATACACCTGGCTGAGCCTGAGCCAACAGGGTTAATGAGCCTCAGTGAGCCCTTTGTCTGGTCTTTTATCCTCTTAGCGCAGTCCACATCGCCGCACCACCCTGACTCTGCAAAACCCCTCTTGCTTACCAGAACATCCCTGAACTCATCCCAGGCGTCTGTCCTAAAATAATGCGATTCCCTGAACTCCCTTGATTTCCGAAGCAAGCCATCCTGGATTTCAGCAAGCAGCTTAGGAACAGCGCCACCCAATTCGCTGGCTTTAATGGAATAAGGCTCTGCCCTGTCCCGCCTGTAAACAACCGCTGAATTCCCTGAGGCAACTATAATTACTGGAACCCCCTTCAGCGTGTGCTCACTTACCTTTTCCTTATTGCCAAGCTTTCTCTCATCATTGTAAATCCTTACTCCAGGAATATCCAGGCAGCTGCCTATGACTGCGCACTGGACAGGGGCTATTTTTGGCGGCAGAACAAGCCCCTTATTATCGCTATGGACCATTACAAGAGAGCCTATCACCCTTGTCGTAACCCCATTTGAGGCCTGCCACAATGCCTTGCCATCCAGCCTTAAATCCATCGGCTCGCTGAAGTTCCTGCCAAGGCTGTGGGAGGTTGCGAGCTGAACAGACTTGATGTCAGGCATCAAGCCCTCAAATGCAAGCGTGTAAAGCGCCCCTGCAAACTTCCTGTGCTCAGGCTTAAAGCCCTCAAATACAGGGATTGCCAGATAGTCCTCAAACAGCTCCCTGTAAATATCAAAAACCATCCTCACAAACAGGTCTGTCTCCTTTTCTGTAAGATGAACTGAGTGGCTCTCCTGCCACATGAACTCATTATCCCTTATCAAAGGCATGTTTTTCTTGTAAGTTTCCCACCTCACAACAGAGCAGAACTGGTTAACAAGCAATGGAAGGTCCTTCCCTGACTTTATCCAGCCCCTGAAAACCTCGTACATTATTATCTCTGAAGTAGGCCTTATGATAAGCCTGTCATTGAGTGGAACTGCTGCAGCCTCACCAGCTATAACAGACTCCCTTGAGAATACCCTGAAGTGCTCATCCACCTTCTTCATCAGCGAGAATGGGATGAACATGGGAAAATAGCAGTCCTGGTAACCAGCCTCCCTGAGCCTTGAGCCAATGAACTGCTTAATCAGCTCCCATATTGAATAGCACAGCGGGCGATAGACAATGCATCCCTGCACAGGGGAATAATCAACCATCCCTGAGGCTGACAAAAGCTCGCGGTACCACGCTTCAAAATTCCCCTCCTTGCTGTTTTTAAGAGCCATTTTAATGCTTCACCTTGATGAACTCCTGGCCCATCCTCTCAACATAGCTGTCAAAATACCCTACACTAACCCTGTAATGGGACTCTCCGGTCTTGTTGTTGACAACCCTCTCCAGAACCCCCCTGGCCACCAGAGTCTCGCCCTTGAAAGCCTGGAGCATAAAGTCGCGGGCAAAAGTCAGGACCTTTGTTACCTTTATGCTGCTTTTACCAGGGTCATCAATTACCCTTCCCTCAATAATGTAATATCCAGGCCTGACAACGCTGTGGAAATCGTCAACAACCCTGCCCTCAACAGTCACCAAGTCAAGCCTCGTTGCAGTCTCATCCTCCCAACCAACCTTGATTTCCCCAGGCTCCTCAACCCCGAAAAGGGAGAACACAGTGTCACCTATATAGCCATCGCTCAACTTCCTCTGCACATGCCATATGAAGTCCTCCTCAGAGAAGTTAAGGCCTGCATTGTAAGTCTTGAAATAGTCCTGCCACTCCTTCAGTGTCTTTGCCCTTATTAACGGGTGCTTGCGCGCCTTCAGGAACTTGTTAACAGTCCAGTAATTCTGCGTCCCGAAAATCATTATGTCAATGTCTGACTTCCCGTGGGTGTAATTCCCCAAAAGCGTTGAGTTGGTTATTCCTATGCTGTTTACCCCTATGCCGCTCTTCTCAATGAACTTAATCATTGAAACAGTCAGCTTCTGATACTCATCCAGCGAGCTTTCAGGCAATGCCAAAAGCCTCCTTACGCCAAGCCTCGGGTCAACAGGGTCAACAACCCTCGCCCTTGGAACGCAGAAAAACCACGTCCCGTGATGTGGCGAAACATAAAAGTATTCAGGATACGCCATCCTGAACCCGTCAATGTAGCGGACAAGCTCTGCCTGGTCAACCCAGTAATTGAACCTGTTCACATCCTGCCCGTCCAGCTTCCTCAACTGCATCTGTGAAGACCTGACCTTGTCAACAGGAATATACTTTGGCTTTGCTATGATAAACCCATCAGGGTGCTCATTGGCATAGCTCTTGAAAGTCATGCCGTCTGAAGTCTTTATAACAACTGACTCATAAAAATGTGTCATTCAATCAGCCTCCACAATCTTTATCCGCTTCCCTTCAAGCCCAGGAACATTTATGCCCATCATTGAGAGAATGGTCGGCGTTATGCTGTGGATATCCACATCGCCAATCCTGCCCGCAGGCTTAATGCCTCTGCCTGAGATTATGAAAAAGCCCTTCGGGGCATGGCCTGCACAGTCTGCACCTACCGCAGTCTTCCACGAGTATAAAGAGCTGTTTCCCAAGTCAGGATTTGAGCTCCATACAAGGTTGTCAAAATAAACAATCATGTCAGGGCACTCCCTGCTGGAAGCGCTCTTATAGATGTCTTTAGCCAGGAAAAACTTAGTGTCCAATGCCCTGCCCGTATCACTCCTTAGCCTGCTGAGCCTTGACTTGAGCTCCCCGATAAGCTCAAGCCTCTGCCTCTCATCAAGAATGCCTTCTGGTGAGCGCGCCCTGCTGTTTATGAATATCCTCGCATGGTATGCGCCTATGCTGTAAGCCCTTGTCATTGAAAAGTCTATCCCCTCAAACACCAGCTTTGTCTGCCTGCCCTTTTTCCTGTTCTCCTCCACTTCCCTCCTGGATGAATCCTTCAGGACAAGGTAGCCGTTGTCAACAAGCCAGTCATTAAGATTGATTTTGCCCTCAGTGCCCTTCATGCCGTGGTCAGATGCCATTATCACTGTGGTATCCGAGTCCAGAAGCGCCAGAATCTCGCCAACCTTCCTGTCAATAAACCTGTAAAAATCAAGCAATTCCCCTGACAGCTTACTGTCCTCATAGTGCCTGTGCTGCTTGTCAAAGTACTTCCAAAGCATGTGCTGCACCCTGTCTGTGCCGAGAAGCACAGCCATGAAAAAATCATACTTCTCTGTCTGAAGAAGATGCTTAATCAGGCTCACGTGCATTTCAGTCATCTTGTAGGCGTTCTGCAGCAATAAACCAGGCTCAAGCCCCTTATACTCTGTAAAGCCTGCAACATCAAAGAACAGCTCCATGTTGCCCAGGGTTTTTATGTACTCCTTCAGCTCAGCCGGATAGCAGCAGTTTGAATCAATCCCAGGCGTAAGGAAATCAGTGACCATTATCCCATTTATCTTTTTGGCAGGAAAAGTAAGGGGAACAAAAAGCACTATGCTCCTCATTCCCTTTTTTGAGAGTATATCCCAAATCAAGTCAGCCCTGACATCAGTTGAATTTACAAGCTCTGTCCTGCCTGTTTCAGGATTCCTGCGGGTATAGCTGTAAATCCCAAGCTCGCTGGCATCCCTGCCAGAGGCGAAGCTGGACCACGCTATTATTGAGGCAGGGGGAATTGTTGAGTCCAGGCCAGCATACGCCCCCCTTTCCATAAGGCCGCGTATGTTCGGAAGCTCTGAGCTCCATTTCTCAAACAGAAGCTCAGGGGGAACTCCATCAAGCCCAAGCACAAAGAATCTGGCCATCAGAGATACCCCAAACTGCGCAGACGCCTCTTGATTTTTTCCTCTTCATCAGGCGACAGGGGATTGTCTTTCTTCTCAGGGCCTGTATCTGACAAGACCTGCCTCATCACGTAAGTAACATAGCTGCTTACAGAGTTGAACCCAGTCCCCTCGCAGAGTCTTTTTATCTTGTCAAATAACGGCTTTGGTATTGAAACTGTTGTTGTTTTGCCAGGCATTTTGCCACCCCAGGTTTTAATAAACCTTAATTAGAATTTATCGTAAAATTATGTCATATTTAAAGTTTTTGGTTTTAAAATGTATAATCTTACAACAAGGAGCAGGAAAGCAGAGAAGCAGTTTCTTCAATAAAGGCCTGACAAACAGCTTAGTCGTAACCGAGGCTTCGCAGCCTTTTCCTTACAAGCTCCTCTTCAGCGCTGCCAGATGCCATCTCCCTGGAGCCGGACTTCTGAACGCTGCCAAGAACCTGCTCAAGCACAAAGGCAGCATAGCTGTTCACAGAATCAAAGCCAGCCTCAACGCTCCTCTTCTTAAGGCGCTCAGCAAGCCCCTTCGGAATCTCTATTGTTGACTTGGCCTCCATGGAAAAAATGGGATGCGCATTGTTTATAATTTTTATGGAAAAAAGGCTTTATTTCCTCAAATAAACCGCAAATATTCCTGACTGGTGGAAAACGCTAAGCAGGAAAGTGAGTGGAAGGAAAAAAACAAGGAAAAACCTGCTGAAAAGATTAATCCTGAGTTTCCTAATCAGCCACAGGTGCTGAAGGCTGCCCAAAAGGGTGGTCTGGTCAGGCATGAAAACAAAGTCAACCCTCCTGAAGCCAGCCTTGAGGCAGAGCTTTTTTAGCGCAGAAGGGCTGAAATGGTAAAGATGCCTCGGTATCTGCAGCCCTACAAACCACTTATCCCTTAGCAGCCTGGATTCAAGGCTGCCGAAATTGGGAAGGACTACAAAGGCAGAGCCTCCAGGCCTCAAAATCCTCCTAATCTCAACCATTACAGAATAAGGCTCATGCACGTGCTCAAGAACATGGCTCATGTACACAGCATCAAAAAAATCGCCATCAAACTTTGCATCCCTGAGCTCACCCTTGAAAAGCCTTGCCCCAATCCCTGCAGCGTTCCTTATCATGCGATCAGATACCTCGGTGCCGTAAACATCCCACCCCAAAGCCTTATACTCATAAAGAAGGGAGCCGCCTCCAAAACCAACATCCAAAAACCTCCCTTTCTTCACACAGGGAACTGTAAAGCCCTTGCTGAGGAAAAGGGAGCGGAAAATATAGAAAGGGAAAAAGGCCATTTTCCTGAAAAGGCCAGCCTTTCCATAACCAAAATATGTTTCAAGAATAATTCTGCGAACAGACTTAACAAAGCTCCCTTTCCTGTCAGGGACAAATTTAGAGTAGTAAACATCAGGATAATACTTCCCAATCTCCTTAGGCGAGGGGCGGGGATTCACGTATGCAAGGCCGCAATTCCTGCACTGAACCAGATTGAAGAACTCAGTATCCTCAAAAGCAGCATCCCTCCCCCTGAAGAGAAGCTTCGCATTGTCAAGGCCGCACAGGCTGCATTTAACGCGCTCCACCAGAAATCACCAGCCTATTCGCTCCTCCTCAAGGCATAAATGCCTTCATCCCGCATAGTCAGCAAAGAAAAGTAGCCAAACTTCCTAACCTGAACATAATTAGGCACAGGGCTGAAGGCAACAACATACCTGGTGTCAATCACATAAGCTGAGTGCTTCACCCAGACAGGATCGTAATCCCTTGTGGAATTTGCCCTGGCTGGCTGGGGCTGCAGGCAGAAATTCTGGCAGTCAAACTCATAACCCCCATCAATGTTGATGTTCCCAACCCCCTGCTGGTGAAGATAGCCTATCGCATCCATCTTGGCCCTGTTCCAGGACAAGTAGTCATGTGTTGCTGCAACCGAAAACACTGCAAGGAGAACTATGCACAATGCCAGCAGCGACTCATTAACCCTAAACCTGCTGGATGCGTAAAAAGCAACGGCAATGGCAGGAAGAAGAACCGGGAGAAGATACCTGTCAAAATAAGACTCCAATACAAAAAGAAAACCAAAAAGCAGCAGGCCCAGAATGAAAACGAGCCACCTGATTGAAGAGAAGCCGGACAGAATGCTGCCCCTCGCTGATATGAGAGCAGCCGCAAGGAATGATGCAGAGACTATCCCGAAGAGCCCTATAATGGGCAATGCAGAAGACAAATCAGGGCTCTTCAGGCCCTGGAGATAGCTGGGGCCGAGCCCATGCTGATTAATGTAGTTAGGCAGCTGAGGAAACCCCAGGTGGAACAGGTACAGGAGAGCAAAGTATCCTGCAAGCCCCAAAACCATGAAAGCAGAGGCAAAAACTACATTGCCTCTCCTGAAAGCCCTGCCTGCAAACAGGGAAACAGACAATGGAAAAAGGAAAATGCCGATATATTCGAAAAACGCAAAAAGCCTGAATGGAATGTAAGGAAGCCAGCCAAGGCTAAGGGTCTGGGAAACCATCCCTGAAAATGCCTGCGTAGTTCCCTCTAGGAAAACGTACCAGTACATATAAGCAGCCATCAATGCCAGCGGAAAGGCAAAAACTACAAGCGCTCTCCTGAAATCAAGCCTCCTGTCCCTGACCAATAAATATGCCAAGGCAGCAACAGGAATCAACACCCCATTCTGCCTTACAAGAAATGCGAAAACTGAAAAAACAGAGCCGAGAAAAAGCCAAAAGAGCCTGTTTCCCTTGAAGCCAATTATGTAAAAAAGCGCTGAAAGCAGCATCAGCGCCACAAAATGAACATCAGTCATGAATGAAAAGCTGAGGCTGAAAAAAAGGGGATTGAACAACAGCAGGAGGGCGGCAAGAAAGCTCTTCCCAGAGCCAAACCCCAGCTCCCGCATGATAAAAAAGGATGAAGCCACAGCCAAAAATGCCATGAGCAGGGTGGAAACCCTCAAGGCAGTGTACGAGAGCCCCAGCACCTTCATGAAGAACGCCCCAAAAAAGACCTGGAAAATCATGGTCGGAGAGGGAAGATATGGAAAGGCAATCCTCCCTGTTTCTGCAAGGGTCCTTGCGCTGAAGGCGTAATTGAAATCGTCATTCAGGGAAAAATCGCCAACAGGATTCACTACCAGCACAGCAGCAATGAACACGACAGCCAGAAAAGCCAGCCACCCCAACTCTCCCATCAGCTTAACCATTGAAAAATCAACCTGCCAGGCAAGGGTCGCAGCATGTATAAAAAATTTATGATAGGCTGAATATGATGTTTAGCAAAATTTATATAGAGAATTGCGCAGATTAGACTATTGATTGCGCAATTCTAATCTCGTAAATTGCGTAATGATACGCCAACAAAATTAGCGCAATTTACGAAATTATCCGGGCAAGGGTGGATATCTGATGAAAGGGGGAAAGAAAATAACTGTTGTAATGCCTGCATACAATGCAGAAAAGACTCTTGAGAAGACATACAAAGACATACCAAAGGGCTGCATTGATGAAGCAATCCTTGTTGACGATGTGAGCAGGGATGCAACTGTAAAGGTTGCAAAAAAACTGGGGCTGACTGTAATACGGCACGAAAGGAACAAGGGCTACGGAGGCAACCAGAAAACATGCTACACAGAGGCCCTGAAAAGGGGGGCTGATGTTGTGGTGCTGCTGCATCCTGACTACCAGTTCGACCCAAAGGCAATACCCGCGCTCATAAAGCCAATACTGGATGGAAAGGCAGATGTGGCATACGGCTCAAGGATGATGGCCAAGGGCTCTGCAAAAAAGGGAGGCATGCCCCTGTACAAGAGGATTGGAAACCGGATGCTGACAGCCTATTTCAACATAATGCTCGGAACCAAACTCACTGACGCTGCAACAGGGCTGATAGCATACAGCAGGAAAGCCCTTGAAACAATACCCTACCAGAAAAACTCAAACGGGTTCACTTTTGACGAAGAGGCGATAATACAGTGCAGATACTTCAGGTTCAGGATGGCTGAGATACCAATAATAACACGCTATGAGAAGGAATCCTCAACAATAAGCCTCAAAAAGAGCATAAAATACGGCATGACACTTTTCTGGAGGATAATAATGTACAAGCTCCACAAGTGGGGAATCAGGAAGTTCTACCTTTTGGAGAGAAACCCCTGACTGCCTTGATAATCAGGCTGACCTGCTCATCAGCAAGGTCAGGAAACACAGGCAGCGTAATAAGCCTCTTCCAGACAGAATCTGTAACAGGGCAATCAGCCCTTACATCCCTGTAAATCGGATGAAGATAAGCAGGCTTGTAATGAACTCCACCTGAAATCCCGCTATTGTTAAGGTGCGCTATAAGCGCCTCCCTGTCAGGGACCTTGGCAACATAATTGTGGCATGCGCTTACAATCCCCTCCCTGTGAACAGGAGTTTCCATCCAGCCAATACTGCTGAAAGCCTCATTATACATCCTGAAAATCTCCCTTCTACGGGCATTGGTCTTCTCAATCTTCCTGAGCTGGACAATCCCGATTGCCGAGAGTATATCATTGGGATGGTACTTGTAGCCAAGCTCAACAACATCATAATCCCACTTGTAGGCAGAGCTCTTAGCCCTGGCATAAGTTGACTTGTCTATGCCCACCCACCTCAGCCTTTTTACGTGCTCATAATAATCCTTATTAGCAGTGGTAATCATCCCGCCATCTGCTGTTGCAAGGTTCTTCACAGCGTGAAATGAAAAGCAGCTCATGGCAGCAAGAGTCCCAACCATCCTGCCCTTATACTGCGAGCCGGTAGCATGGGCGCAATCATCAAGCACAACCAGATTGTTGTCGCTGGCAAAATCCCTGATGGCATCCATATCGCACGGATGGCCCCCGAAATGAACAGGCAAAACAGCCCTGGTTTTTTTGGTAATCTTCTGCTTAAGGTCATTGGCATCCATGTTCAGCGTGTCAGGCTCAATGTCAACAAATACAGGGTTTAAATCATTGTAACTTGCGGCCATCGCAGTTGAGATGAAAGTCATGGGGCTTGTCAGGATATCGCTTCCTCTTGGAAGGCCCAGAACCTTGACTGCAAGATGCAACGCAGCAGTGGCAGAATTAGTGCCGACAGCGTATTTTGAGCCAACATATTCTGCGAACAGCCTCTCAAACTCCTCAGTCTTTGGGCCGAGCCCTATCCAGCCAGACTCAATGACCTCCCTGACTGCGTTGACCTCGTCCTCTCCCATTGAAGGCTTGAACAGGGGAATCATGAAACGGCTGTAAACAGGTTTATTTAAATATGTTATGCAATCCAATATAGCTAGTTAGCCCTGAAAACAGCAACAGCCCCATTCTCATAAATATTTGCAGTGGAGAACAATGACGAGTTGCCAAGCTCAATCTCCTTCTTCAGGACTGTCTGGTTATAGAAGCGGTATTGAGAGCCGTCAGAATTATCCCCCAGCTCAATGGAGCTAAGGAGAAGGAACTCGTAGCCCTGCCTCTTCATGAATGAATGAATCTCATCCGGAGAGCGGGAATAAGCGCCCTTCCTGAAGCTGACATCCTCAGGGCACCATGCACAGCTATAGGCATCCAGACCAATTATGAATGAGGCGTCACCGAAAGACAAAACCCTTGCATTTGGAGGAAGTGTCTTGAGCCACAGATAGCCAGGCAGCGAGCCCTCAACAGCAAGAGGACCGCCATACCAGCCTGTAGAGTTGTTAATGCCCCACTTGTACAGACCAGACGTGCTGAAAACCAGCACTGCAAGGACAATTACGATGCCCATCTTCACAGGCTCGGGAAGCCTTATGAAAGAGGCGGCAAACCAAGCGCCCTCTGCTGCAAGAACAGCAACAGGAATCGCAAGAAGCAGCCAGAACCTGAAAGGGTTAAGCCCGAAAGGCAGTCCTAAAGTTGCTGAATTCGTGAAAATAAAAGCGAACAGGAACCAGATGAAAACAAGAGCAAGCCAAGGCTTCTCATTCCTCAAAATGCGCTTATAGCTCAAGGCAACAGCAACAAGGCCCAAAACAAGGAGAATGGAAACAACAGGGCCGAAACCAGGAGGAACATTAATCAGGGAATTTCCAGGAATCGCATTCGGAAATACAAAGTCAGCAAAAGAATAAGGCCTTGAGGCAGAGCCGCCAGCCGCTCCAAAGGCAGAGCCGCCGGCAATCGTGTTTGCATACCCAAACATTGCAACAGCCCTGGAAGCCCACCACAAAAGGGAGATTGCAACACCAAGCATTCCTGCTGAAATCTCGCAGACAGGAAACCTCCTATCATGCCATGCCCTGACTGCAATAAACACGAAAATCATGACAGCGAGCTTGATAGGCTGGTCTGGCTGGGAAAGCAAAATGGCAGCCACGCAAAAGGCTGAAGGAACAATCCAGCGCCTGTCCTCCTTAATCATCCAGAAGGCATACATCGCCGGGAAAAAAAGGGCGATTACAAGCGAATGTGCCCAGATGAAATGCGTAAAATAAGAAGGAATCATCGCAAGCACAAAGGCAGAAAATGCAGCTTTTCCAGGGCCTGCAAGATGCTTTGCAACAAAATAAAACCACAAGATGCCAAGGGCAATAATAAGCCCATTGAAGAATTTCAGCACAAACTGAAGCGAGGGCTCTGTCTGGTGAAGCACGCCCATCAGGATATCATAGCCAGGAGGATAAGGGTCCATATATGCGAAGTTATAAACAGCAGTGTCATACGCCTTCTTCTCAACCGCTACATATTTAGCCCCCACAGCATGCCCCCACGGGTCCTCATCCTCAAGGTATGGATACTTCAAGGCTCCTCCCGAATACATAACCAATGCAAAAACGAACACGCCCAAAGCCAGCAATGCCCAGATGTCCGACTTCCTCACCCTGAACTCAAACCCAACCCTGGGCTTGCTTGAAAGGTAGTCAAGCCCTGCAATAAACAGGGCAGGAACCAGGCTGATGAAAAGGAAAATGCCCCAGTCAACAGGCAGCTTAAGAAAGTTCAGTATTACTCCAAGAACAACAAGCCCTGCAAGGCCAAACCCAAAACGCATGATATTCCTCTCAAGGAAATTATCAGAATTCCTAACAAACCTTGACAGAGAGAAGCCCAATCCATAAGTGTACATGAAAAACAGCAAAACAGAGGCAAAACCCATGCGCAAGGGTTATGGAAACATATATAAATATATTGCCGTTTTAAGAGAGGATGAAGGTAGTAGTTACCATACCGGCATATAATGAGGAGAAAACAATAGGCAGCGTAATACGCGAGATAAAAAGGGTTCTTGATAAGAAATACATTTACGAAATAATCGCAGTAAATGACGGCTCAACAGACAACACTGCACAGGAGGCCAAAAAAGAGGGGGCTGTAGTTTACTCGCACCCGAAGAATTACGGCCTTGCAGAGGCATTCAAGACAGAGATGCAAAAAGCAATTGAGCACAAGGCAGGAATAATAGTCCACACAGACTCAGACGGGCAATACAATGCAGAAGACATCCCAAGGCTTATCCAGAAAGTCAGGGAGGGAAACGACCTGGTGCTCGGCTCAAGGTTTGCAGGAAAAATACAATACATGCCTGCGCTGAACAGGTTCGGGAACAAGGCATTCTCAAGCGTAATATCACAGATAACAAGGCAAAAGATAACCGACTCCCAGACAGGCCTGAGGGCTTTCACAAGGGAGGTTGCCCAGCTGCCCATAATATCCAGCTATACATACACCCAGGAGCAGATACTAAGGGCTTCAAGGGCAAGGCTCAGGATAACAGAAGTCCCTGTGGACTTCCTTAAGAGAAAGTCAGGGAAAAGCAGGCTCCTAAGAAACCCGCTTGACTATGCAATGAAGTCATGGATAACCCTGCTCAGGATTTATCGCGATTATGAGCCGCTCAAGTTCTTCGGGCTTTTTGGAGGCATGATACTGGCAATCGGCTCAATACTGGGGGCATTCGTGACATACTCATTCCTGACAACAGGTGAGGTGGGGGGCATACCAAGGGTCATACTATCAGGGATATTCATAACCACAGGGATACAAATAATACTATTCGGATTTCTGGCTGACATGCAGAGAAGATGAACGAATACGAGAAGAAGCTCAAGGAATACATGCAGAAGCACAGCATCCGTGGGGAATACATGGCTTTCAGGGAATCGTGCCACTCAGCAGAAGAGGCTGCCATTACTGCAAAGGCTGACATTGAGGACTTCATCAAAAACATATGCCTTGCAGGAGCCAATGGAGAAATAATAGTTGCACTGGTAAAGGCAATGGACAGGGCAAGCACAACAAAAATCGGGAAACTCCTCAATATTGAGAGGCCCAGGACAGCAACACCAGATGAGATACTCCAAAAGACAGGATACCCTGTTGGAGGCGTCCCATCATTCGGCTATCCTGCCATGTTCCTCATAGACTACAAAGTAATGGAAAAAGAAAAAGTTTACACAAGCGGGGGAACGCCAAACTCCCTAATAAGGATACCAACCAAAGAGCTGCAAAGAGCCAACAGGGGAGAAGTTGCCAACATACGCAAATGAGCATCAAACTATCCAGCATTGCAAAGATTGCCTTAGGGCTGGCCATAATGGTACTGCTCCTCTACAAAGTCGGCATAAAGGAGATAGCTGCCACAATAACAACAATGAACCTTATTTACCTGCCCGCAATAATAATACTTTTCATACTCGGGCTTTTCATAGGAGCATACAACCTGAAAATCCTGACAGATGCCCTGAAAGTCAGGATAAAAATGGGAGAAATGTGGAGATACTACATCCGGGCATGGGCATTCGGGATGGTAATACCAGGAAAAGTGGGGGAATTCTCATTCGTGTACCTTGCAAAAGAGCACATGAGCATAGGACAGGCAACAGCAGTCTCAGTACTGGACAAGCTGACAACAACCATAACGCTCTGCTGCCTCGCATTCATAGGATTCTTCATATTCCTGCCAATACAGCAGGCAATCCTCCTGACTGGAGTGACAATTACAGCGATTATTACAGCTGCCGTATTCATTCTTACCCCATTCGGAACAGGCATCATCAAGAGCATACTTGGGAAGCACAGGGAAATCTTTGCAGGATTCTCAAAAACAACAAGATACCTTGTTTTTGAAGAGAAAAAGGCAGTGATTGCAAACACAGCAATAACATTCCTTAAGTGGGGGCTTACAGCAGTTGTCACTTACCTTGCATTCCTTTCCTTCGGAAAGCCTGTAAGCATGGTTGTGATAGTGACAATAAGCGCAACAACCATGCTCCTATCGCTAATACCCATAACAATGTCCGGGCTTGGAATCAAAGAGGGAGCAGCAGTCGTTCTCTACGGGCTTAAGGGCGTCCCTGCTGAAATAACCATAAGCGCGCACATAATACTGCTGATGATGAACTACCTTGGGGCTGCAACAATCTTCCTGTTCATGAAGAAATAGTCAATTTATAGGCTCCGGTGAAAATGTTAGCATACCTGTTAGCAATTTGAACCGATATATCGCCATAAAAGATGCAATCTATATTGTGCAGTAACTAGGTGACACTGTTATAGACGAGCCCCTTCAGGAGACTTTCACCTGAGCCAGTAAGTTGGGGAACTTTAAATACATTGGTTCCTAAAATTTTAGAATTAGGAATCGTTGTAAAGACAAGAAAGATTGGAAGAGCTACCCTTTACAAAATTAATAAAGAGAACATTGCTGTTAAACAGTTGATTGAACTGTATGACAATTTGCTTCTAGAAAAATTGGATCACGTAGAAGAAGAAAAGGGAAAGAAAGTAGGAGTTCTAGCATAAGCAGTTTAGTAGAAAAGTTAAATAAAAATATTCCACCAGTTTCTAACTGGTGGTAAATCTTCTATGTACATTCATCGGGAATATTTTTATTCTTAGAAATCCGACCGAGCGACAGAAGGGAGCGAGCAATCCCCCGGTCTTTGACATGGGGTGTCGGATTTCTTTTGAATAACCCGAGCAGCCGTTAGTCTGCCGGGGGTGGGAGCGTACCCCGCCATGAAAGAGAAAAGAGAAAAAGAAGACTGTTTATTATAGAGGACTTCTTTCCATAAATCTTTCCGAAGCTCATGCACAAGTTTTATAAATGGATGGTTTTTTGCAGAGGCAGGGTTGGGGAAAATGGATGATGAGCAGGATGGAAAGCACGATAGCGATGATGAGATAAGCATAGACCTTAAGAAGCTTTGGCCATTCGGAAAGAAGGCATCTTCCCATAAGAGTCAGCCTGGTGAATCAGCTGAAAGGCATGAAGAGCATAAGGGGCACAAGGAGCATCATGATTCTGCTCAAGAGGAGCATGATGATGAGATAAGCATTGATTTCTCAGGATTGTTCAGGAAAAAGGAATCAGGAGTTACCAAGTCTCATGTTGGGAAGCAGCATGGAGAGCATCATGAGCCCGGGTTAAAAAAGGAAGAGGAAGACATCTCAATTGATGCGAGGGCGGCAGTTGCATTTCTTCGCGAGAAGAGCGGCCTGATTATTCCGGTTCTGGCTATCTTATTTGTTGTAGGGCTTTGCGTTTATGTGAGGATGCTGCCAGCATACATGGTGTATGCTGACAATTCTGCAACAGAGTCAGTCTATAACCTTATCAGGGGCGATTTAGGAAACCTTGTGGACTCGCAATATCCCAACTTGCCTAATGAGAACAAGAATGGGATTGTGGATGAGGAGTTCAGGAAGGCCATTTCCAGCGATGTGTATGTGTTCAAGACAGGCCAGTATGCTGGGCAGCAGATGAGCATAAGTCAGCAGATAAAGATTACCTCTGACTATTACAAGTCGTTTTTTGAGGACGAGAAGGGCAACCTTTACATGCCTGACATAGACCCTTACTACTGGCTCAGGTACGCAAGGAACATACTTGACCACGGCTACCCTGGAGATGTGCTTAGGGATGGGAAAAGCTATGATACATTCCAGCTTGCCCCTGATGGCAGGTTCGTAGAGCCGGAAGACACATTCCATCCTTATTCAATAGCCCTCCTTTTCAGGTTATTGAGGGTTTTCAGCTCAGAGATTACACTGATGCAGGCTGAGATGATTTACCCGGTGATAGTTTCAGCCATTTCAGCTGTGCTGGTTTTTCTGATTGCAAGGAGGCTCGCAGGTGATGTTGGCGGGTTTTTTGCTGCGGCATTCATGTCTTTGAACGCCTCATTCCTTTCCAGAAGCCTGTATGGCCACGGCGACTCTGACACATGGGTGGTGTTTTTTTCCATTCTTGTGACTTTCCTGTTCCTTTCGGCTATTGAATCAAGGAAGCTAAGGTGGCAGCTGCTGGTTTCAGCCCTTGCAGGGCTTTCAGTCGGGCTTTACACAAGATTTTGGGGTGGCTGGTGGTTTATCTTTGACTTCCTGATAGCCTCATCAGCAATATACGGCGCATATCTGGTTGTGACCCATTTCAGGGAGCTCAGGGCGAATCCGAGGGGCTTCCTGCTGAGGCCTGATGTCAGGGCATTGGCTGTTGTTGGGTTGGCATTCATGCTGTCATCAGGGATTTTCGTAGTGTTAATCTCTGGAGCTGATTATCTCCAGCCCCCGATTACTGCCCTCGGTTTTGCTAAGATAAAGAATCCTGTTGAGCCGACATTATGGCCTAATGTCCTTACAACCGTTGCCGAGCTTAATGAGGGTAGCGTAAACATGATAATAGACAATGTGGGGGGCGTCTTCCTTTTCTTCCTCTCCCTTTTGGGAATAATGCTTGCTATGACCAAGAGGAAGGTTGACACGACCGAGCTTATGTTCATTGCGCTTGCAGCGCTCTGGTGGCTGGTTTTGATTCTGTTGAGGGATAGCTTCTCCCAGCTCACGTTCATTGCCCTGCTGTCCATTCCTGTTATTGTCAGGGGTGTTTATGCTGCTCTGAGGTCTGACCCGATAGACATGAAGCTTTCAGTGCTGCTCATACTATGGTATATTGTCACGATTTATGCAAGCATCAAGGGGCAGCGGTTCATGATGCTGATTGCCCCTGCTTTTGGCATAGCGATTGGCATAGCGATTGGCTTCCTGTACAGGAACCTTAATAACATCCTGTCAAGGGAGCTTAAGATAGACAGGACCGTCACAAGCATTTCTCTCCTGTTAATCTCGCTGCTGATACTTATTTTCCCTACAGACGTGCTGGGAGTTTCATTGAGCATCGCCAGGCAGGACTCCCCAATGATTAACGACGCGTGGTTTAACGCATTAACCTCAATAAGGGACAATTCAGGCAAGACAGCTATAATCACGTCATGGTGGGATTTCGGGCATCACTTCAAGGCGCTGGCAGAGAGGCCTGTTACTTTTGATGGCACAACGCAGGGCAGCCCCCAGGCTCATTGGGTTGGGAAGCTGCTTGAGACAGACAACGAGGATATGGCTGTTGGAATCCTGAGGATGCTTGACTGCGGGGGGAATAATGCCTTTGATGAGGTCCAGAAAACAAACAAGGGGGATACCCTTAAGTCAGTAACCGTCCTTTACAGCATATTTGAAAAGGACAGGGCTGATGCAGGGGAAGTGCTTGCAAAAAAATACGGCATGAGTCCAGAGCAGTCAGAAAGCGTGCTTAACTACACCCACTGCAATCCGCCAGAGGCATTTGTGATAGCATCTGAGGACATGATAGGCAAGGCTGGAGTGTGGGCTCATTTTGGAAGCTGGAACTTTGAGCGGGCGTACATATGGCAGAAGCTGAGGTCAAAGAGCCAGGATGAGGCTGTTGCCGAGATGCAGCAAAAATTCAATTACACCAAAGACAAGGCAGAGCAGACTTATTTTGATATCCAGTCATTCTCTGATTCGCAGGCGAATTCGTGGGTTTCGCCATGGCCCGGATTCATGGGCTTCCCATCCTGCCAGAGGAAGGGGGATGTTGCACAGTGCGACAGGATATACCTGAATGGGGACCAGAGGCAGCCATTAGACCTGGAAATCAACATTTCAAGCAATGAGGTATACCTTATGAATGCCCCTGGAGGCCCAAAGAACCTGAAGGGGGTCGCATACCTTACTGATACTGATGTGGCTGAGAAAACTGTTGAGGAGAACACACTCTCAGGGTTTGACCTTACAGCTACGGTGATACCTGAGGGTGATAATTACAGGATGGTAGTTTCAGCCCCTGAGCTGAATGCAAGCATGTTTACAAGGATGTTCCTGATGGAGGGGCACAGCCTGCGTCATTTCAGGCTGCTTACACACCAGAGGAGCATTACAGGAGCTGACATTTATGTTTACAAGGTTGACTGGAATGGCGGGGAGCCTTTGATAAAGCGTGAGCTTTTAAGCAGGAACATCAGCTCTGGCGATGAGGTTACATTCAACTACATAGGTTATCTGGAGGATGGCAGGGTTTTTGACAGCTCAATAAGCAACTGGATAAGCAAGAAAGTCACGAAGGACTCCAAGTTTGACCAGGATTCAAGCCCATTCACATTCAGGGTTGGAAACAGGACGATAATTCCAGGCCTTGAGGAGAAGATGATTGGGCTGAAGAAGGGGGATGAGGCAGTCATTAAAGTTCCGCCTGAGAAGGCTTATGGCACTAATCCGGCAGCTCATCCCTTGGGGAACATGACACTTTACTTTAAGGTCAGGATAGAAAAGGTAAAATGAGCAATCAGGGAAAAATGAGGATTTTTGCTGTAATACCGGCATACAATGAGGAAAGGCACATATCCGGCGTGATAGAAAAAGCCCTGAGCCACATAAGTTGTGAAAGGATAATAGTTGTTGATGACGGGAGCAGGGACAGGACTTATTCGCTGGCAATGAAGACTGGTGTTGCTGTTCTCAGGCATATCATAAACATAGGCAAGGGGGCTGCATTGAAAACAGGCTGCGATTACGCAATAAGCAGGGGAGCTGACGCGATAATCGTGCTTGATTCTGATGCCCAGCACGAGCCTGATGAAATCCCCAGCTTCATAAGGGCATTGGATGGTGCGGATATAGTCTTCGGTTACAGGGAACTGAACAGCCGCATGCCTCTGGTTATGAAAGTAGGCAACTGGATGCTTGGAACTGCAATCAAGCTGCTTTTCAGGATAAGCATCAGGGACACGCAATGCGGTTACAGGGCTTTCACAAGGCAGGCATACCAGGATATAAGGTGGACAGCCCATGACTACAGTGTGGAGTCAGAGATGATAGCCCTCGTGGGCAAGCACAGGCTCAGGTTCAGGCAGATTCCTGTTGAGACGATTTACGTGGACAAGTACAAGGGCACCACACCCCTTGATGGCCTTGCCATAGTTATGAAAATGGTCTGGTGGAAATTCACGAGGTAAAGAATGGTTGAAGTATTGCAGATATTTGGCGCCTTGTTCGGGTTCATGCTGATTTACTTTTCATTCCTGAACCTTAAAAGGAGGGAATTCACAATAAACGAGTGGATTTTCTGGACGGCAATGTCTGCTGTGTTCATGTTCCTGTCAATATTCCCTGAAATACTTAACCCGGTGGTAAGCTCGCTTAACATAGGAAGGAAGCTTGACCTTCTCATCATAACAGGTTTCATGTTCCTGATAGCTGTGTCGTTCTACACTTACAGGGTCTCAATGAGGAACCAGAAAAAGATTGAGGACATTGTAAGGAAGATAGCGATTGATGAGGCTGGAAAGAAGAGAAAGTAATCAGGGAGCATCAGTAGGGTCCCAACAGGTCCTCAAGCCCTCATTAAAGCCATCAAGAAGCCCCATGTCTTTTTCTGATATCTCAAAATCAAAAACATCAGCATTCTCAGAAATGCGCTCCTTATGCACTGATTTTGGCAAAACCGCCATGCCCCTCTGAACACACCACCTTATGAGAATCTGGGCTGGGGACTTGCCATAGCTGGCTGCTACTCCGGCCAGCTTTTTGTCGTTAAGCTTAACCTTGTGAGTCAGGGGGCTATACGCCTCCACTGCAATTCCCTTCTCTTTGCAGTAATCAAGCAGTTCCTTCTGGTAAAGATACGGATGAAATTCCACCTGGTTGGCAGCAGGGGCAACCTTCGCAGTCTTCAGCAGCTGCTCAAGATGCCTTATTGTGAAATTGCTGACTCCAATTGCCCTGCATCTTTTTTGGATATGCAGCTTTTCCAGAACCCTCCAGGACTCATTCCTTTCAGGGACCGGGAAATGGATGAGGTAAAGGTCAACATAATCCAGGCCCAGCCTGCCAAGGCTGTCATTAAAAGCCCTTTCCGGGTCGTCATGGTTCTCATTCCATAGCTTTGTTGTGATAAAAAGCTCGTTTCTTGGAATGCCGCTTTTCTTTATTGCACGGCCAACGCTGGCCTCGTTCCCGTAAATCGCTGCAGTGTCAATGTGCCTG
Organism: Candidatus Woesearchaeota archaeon; assembly: GCA_016192945.1. GTDB lineage: Archaea > Nanobdellota > Nanobdellia > Woesearchaeales > UBA10216 > JACPTE01. The sequence continues at coordinate 19,254 of JACPTE010000021.1, read as the reverse complement.
TATCCTGCCTCAAGCGCCCAAAGCACTGCCTGCTCTGCTGTCTTTCCATCAGGCATCTTCCATGTGCCTAGTCCTATAATCGGCATCTCAACGCCGTTGTTGAGCTTCATTGTTGAGTTCATGTTCATTTACAGCCCATTATGCGAGGATATTATACAAGGAATTTGGAGAAATACATCAGCCCTGGCTCATTGAAAAGCAGCTTCATTGCAAACCTTGTGGGGAAATCGCGGTCATGCTCCTCAAGAATCCGCCTGTTCTTCTCCTTTTTGAACATCCTGATGAGCCTGTTGTAGTCATCTGCCTTGAACTTGTCCATTGCCTTTCTCATCATTAAGTGCATCCACAGGTCTTTTCCAAGCCTTTTTCTCCATGCCCGCTCATAATTTTTTCTTTCTGTTATTGATGTGCTGAGGCATTGCGCTGCGATGTGGCTCTGCATTATCCCGCCGAGGGTTGTTGCTTTCACCATTGTTGCGGCATCTCCTATTATATATGTATTTTTTATTTGTGTCTTTATGTGGGGGTTGTATAATGGTATGGGGCCTGCCTGCTTTGCAATAAGCTTTTCCTTGTAATCGTTTCCAAGTATCGTTGTGCAGAATCTGTCAAAGTATGTGTGCGGCTCCTTCAGCCCTGCTATCCCTATCCTTACCTTGTCTTTTGATTCTGGCACTACCCATGCTATGCCCTTCTCGCTCGGGTAGAAGTCTATTATGTTGTCATTCTCCATTTTTGCAGTTGCCTGCAGCCCGGAGTAAAGTGTCCTTTTCCCGTAAAGCCCGTTGTTCTTTGCAACCCTGCTTGCAGGCCCGTCTGCGCCTATCAGCAGTTTGGTTTCTGTTTCAAACTCCTCTTCTGTTTTCAGGTTTTTTATCTTTAGCTTTTCTGCTCAAGGTGGTATTCTGCGCCTTCATTGGCTGCCATTTTTGCCACGTGCTGGTCCAGCAGGTTCCTGTGAAGAATCCTGTTGGGATGCCTGAAGTTTATCTGGGCAAACTCCCCGTTTGGAGAGTATATCCTTGATGAAGATATCTCGTTGGCTATGAATTCCTTTTTCGGCTCAACAAGGGTGTCAAAGTAGGATGTCAGTATTCCGGTGCACGCAATTGGCGTTCCGATTGTGCTGTTTGCCTCAAACACCTGCACTTCAAAGCCCTTCTCCGCCAGCAGGTATGCTGCATAGTTTCCTGCAGCCCCTGCGCCTATTATTGTTATCATAGTTTAAGTATTCTTCAGGAGTTTAAAAGTTTTGTTGATGGGTCAGGAATAATATTCTGACTGATTAGTGGTTGCTTGGATAAATTTTAAATATGATTCCAGATTCCCTCTTGCAATGGCACGTCCTGAAATAAAAAGGAGGGATTTGGAGTCGCTACTGGACAGGGCTTTTACATTTGAATGCCTGACATACAGCCCATTTTATCATCTTGATGCCTGCCCTGTTACTGTTGGTGAGGTGTCTGTAATTGGGAATGAAAGATGGGCTGTTATGGAAGTTGACAACTCAAGTTTTTATTCTGCCAGGGTAAAATTCGCAAAAGCAAGGTTTAACAGGGAGTCTGACAGCTTTACAGGCGAAACCAGGGAGGTTCCGGGGGATGGCGTTGAGCTTCTCTCAGGGCTTGAAAAACACGGATTATTCTCCAGGATTGATTTATTTTATTTTTCAGTTAAGCAGGTTATTTGCATGTTGAATCCTGCCAATTCAGGGGAGTCTGATTCTATGGAAACCCCTTATCCTGTTGATTCTGTTTTGAGATGTGTTAACTCATTCACGCTTGAAAAATTCCTGTCCATTGCCAAGAATGAAGGCTTAAGCAGCCCAGACATGTTCCCTCTGAATGTTTCTCACAGGAAATCAAGAAGGGGAACAGAATACTTAATAAATGGAAAGGGTTATGTGAGCATTATGGAATTGGAGGGGGCTTCATTTGGCAACATATATCTTGATAAGCTGTTGAGGCACCAGGTTGGTGTTGCCAGGCCTTTGTATGCAGGGCTTGAAAAACATGCTGCTCAGCAGAGCCTGCTGCATCTCCCGCACATCGGCTTGGCTGTTCCTTCGCTTGGCGTAATGAATATTTCTAATGGAAACCCGAGGAAGAGAATCAGGACTGCCAGGGAGATTGATTTGGAAAGGGAAGTGTCAAGGAAAGCAAAGCTGGCTGGCGGAATTGCGATAGATGCATTGGTTGCTGGGGCGACTGCACTGCAGCTGGTTGTTCCTCCAGCAGGTTACATTGCAACTGTTGTTTTAGGCGCTGGTGCTGTTGCATTCATAGAAAGTGCCTATAAGGACCATGTTATGGCTGGCTTGACTGCGGCTGACAAGCTGGTTCCTGTTATTTCTGCATTTCCGGCCTGCACTGCTGCCTATTTCAGGCGTTATCATCAGGAAAGGCTGCCAGGGTTCCTGAAAATTGGTGCAAAAAGGCACTCTCAAATAGGATATAGGGGCGATATTCCGCCAGGCATGCCATTCAGGTTTTAATGAACCTCTGCTGGAAAAACGCCCTTTCATATATCCCAGCTTAAGTACTTCAACTTAATAGGGTCATTCAGAATCTACTTTTAAATGGTAAAAATAATAAACTTTAAATAATCCGATTGTTTTTCTGGAGCCATGCCTGCTGCACAAGCTGTTATGGATAATTCTCAGAAGGTTGCATTAAGTGATTGGCTTAAGCACCTGGCTCCTTACAGGGCTGATGGAAACAGGGCTGATTGGGCAATTATTCCTGAATCAGATGATAATCTCCCCAGGTTGGTGGTGGCAGGACAGGAATATGTGGTCCAGAACATCGCTATAACAGCTGCTAAATGGGGAAACGCCCATTTAACGTTGGTTCCTGATGATTATTCCCTTGACATACTTAACTACACTACCCTGGACGGTGTCGTAAGCAATCCTGATTTGATGGATGTGCTTCCGAGCAGAAACAGGATTGAGTCAATTCACGAATTCTGGCAGAACTTTGCAGACCAGTTGAATTCTGGGCATCCTCATGAAGTTTCAAGGGGTGAGTTAGAGAATCTTTTGAATTCAAGATACTTCAGAAGGTATCTTATGCAGATGAACGAGCTTGGATTTCTCGCTGGTTTGGACAGGTCAGGGCCTGTTGCAGTGAATACGTCTTTTTTTGGCTCTGCCTTGAGGCGGGTTGGGCTTTCAGGCGGATTGGTTTTGCAGGATGTCACTGAAAGCCAGATTGTTTTCAGGAATTATGCTGTTACAAATATGTCTGCCCTTGAAAAGATAATGTTTTTGCCTGATAACGATTCCAGCAGGATTGCAGAGACATGGCGGAAGATGTTTGTGGCTGATTACAGGAAAATTATTGATTACCTGGCTCCTCAAGGGCAAATCCAGTTTCCATCAAGGAAGGCTATGTTTGCCGGGGCTGCTGGGTTTGCAGCAGTTGCAATAACAGTTTTGGCTCTGGATTACTGCACTGCAAGGCCATCCCTTCCACCTGCTCTTGGGGGCGACACTCCAACATCAACTCCTACTCCAACCCTTACTGAAACACCCACTCCCACTAATACGCCTGTAATCACATTTACTCCTGCGCCATCAGCGTCTGCTGTAATCCCTGCTGCAGCCCCTCCTGTTGCCCCTCCTGTTATAACTGGCACTTCAACAAGGACTTCAACTGCTACATCTACTGCAACTGCTTATTCAACAGCCACAGGAACTGCCACTCCAAGCAGGGTTCCCCCAACATCAACTGCAACAAGCACTGCTATTCCAGGCCCTAAGCCATCTCCTGCCCAGTCTCCTCCAGCATCACAGACAATTCCTGCTGCCTCCACGTACACTCCGGTTTCAACAGTAACGCCTTCTGCTGTTACTGTTATTGCAACTTACACTCCTTCAGCTACTATTACATTTACTGCAACATCTACTTATACTCCACAGCCTCAGACTCCAGCTGCCACCGCAACTGCTTATGTCACTCCTACACCACCTTCTACATCAACAGCAGTCCCAACGCCTGCTGTGCAGGGCATTGCTCCAGTTTTCACAGTCAATCATGGCGGGGGATGGACAGCTGATGCCAACAGGCTCCCTTTTTCGCCATATCAGAATTTCTCCCCGGATGCGAGAAGGGTGTCTATTGATTACCTGCTGCCTGTTGTAGAGGCTTCTTCAAGAGAAGCGCTCATGCAGATTTATCCTGCTGGATCTTCAATTGAAGGGAGCTCCCAGTCTGCAAGGTCTTTGAGGGATTCATTGGATGGCAGGCTCGTCAACGGCGAATTGTTGGGTGATGGGAGGACTGGCTTGGTGCTTTATCCGCTTAAGATAGGGGATAAGGTTGTTTACATGGTCACTGCTGTTGTGACTGACGACGCAGGCAGGCTGGGAAAGGTTAATGTCCCGCTTGCAAAGCCTGCCTTTGTTGGCTTGGCTCAGAGACTGGGTTACGGCGATTACAAGCTCATGCCTCTTCGTTAAAAGTTTAAGAGCTTTGGATTTGTCAGGGGATAAAATGAACATTGGAAATAAATCCTGGGTGTTGGCGTTCATTGCAGCCGTTTTGGTAATCTTCTTTGTAGTTCCTTTTGTTTCTGCAGACGAGTGCACTCCCCGTGAGTATAATGAGTGCACTGGAAGCTGCCATGAGAGCAGGCATGTTCGTCAGAATGCTGATTGCAGTTATGATGTTTTGGGCACTCAGTTTGATTCTGCCTGCAGCGCGGGGTGTGCCCCTTCCCCTCCAGCTCCGTCTTGCACTCCCAGAGAGTATAATGAGTGTTTTTCCTGTTTGGAGAGCAGGCATGTTCGTCAGAATGCTGATTGCAGTTATGATGTTCTTGGAACGCAGTTTGATTCTGCCTGCGGCGCATGGTGCGGCCCTTCACCTTCTCCATCTCCAGGCCCTAGCCCGCCTCCTGCTCCATCTCCCACTCCTTCACCTCCTCCTTCACCTGCTCCAGCGCCTTCAGTTCCTCTGGTTGCTTCTGTCAGCGGCCCTGGCAGCGGAAAGGTTGGTGATTCGCTTACTTATAATGCCCAGGTTAGCGGGGCTCCAGTTGCAAGCAGCTCTAATTACCTTATTCAGGCACTTATTCATGTTGATGGCAGGCGCAGCTGGTATAGGAAGTGTGCCATGAGCACGTCAAGTTACAATGGCGTTGACTGGCGAAGCTGCTCTGGCTGGAATTTTGTTGACTTGGCTGGGGAGTCTGCCAATCCCTCTGACCCGCGATACTCAAGCCTTGATGCTTATGAATATGTAGGCAGTGATGGGAGGTCTTATCTTGCCCAGTCTTTGATTCATGTTGATGGCAGGCGCGGTTGGTATCGCTCCTGTGCTATGGATTCAACTAAGAATATTGGTGTTGACTGGCCCTCCTGCACTGATTGGAGATTTGTTGATGTTTCTGCTGAGGCTGCTGACCCTGTTGATTCGAGGTATGGCGGCTTGTCATCTTACACATTTACAGGCAGTGATGGGAGGTCTTATCTTGCCCAGTCTTTGATTCATATTAATGGCAGGCGCAGTTGGTATCGCAAGTGCAATATGGATGCTTCAGGCAATCTTGGTGTTGACTGGTCTTCCTGCAGTGGCTGGAATTTTGTTGATTTGGGGAGGGAATCAGCAAATCCGTCAGACCCCAGGTTTGGGGCGCTGGATTCTTATTCGTTCACTTCAAGCCAGTCTGGCGGATTGAAGAGCGGCGAGATTTGGGTTTCAACTTCCAGTGGTGTTAATTATCCTTATGGTTGTCCTGGGAGGGTTACTGGCGAATGGTGTAATATTGCTACTGTGCCTATTTCAGGCAGCAGCGGAAGCTTCTCAGCTTCGTGGACTCCGCAGAATCCTGGCTCTTATTATGTTGTTGTAAACGCTTATGAGAATGACGGCAGGAAGTGTAGTGGTAATCCCTTTGGTTTGCCTTCTGGCTGGGCTGATTGCGGCCCTAACGACCGTGTAGCTGTTACTGTGGCAAGTTCTGCCCCAACAGCTTCTATCACAGGTCCTGCAAGAGGGGTTGTTGGCAGCCAATTAAATTATTCAGCTCAGGTTAATGGCTTTAACATTAATAAGGGTGAGGTTTGGGTTTCAACTTCCAGTGGTGTTAATTATCCTTATGGTTGTCCTGGGAGGGTTACTGGCGAATGGTGCAATATTGGCAGCTCTGCCCTGTCAGGTAATTCTGGGAGTGTTTCAGCTTCGTGGACTCCCCGGGATGCGGATACATATTATGTTGTTGTGAATGGTTATGATTCTTTTGGAAACAGGTGTAGTGGTAATCCCTTTGGCTTGCCTTCTGGTTGGGCTGATTGCGGCCCTAACGACGCTCTGTCTGTTCAAGTATCATCCCCTCCAGTTAATCATGCTCCTGTTTTGAGCCCTGTTGGTGATAGGGTTGTGGTTGAGGGTGGGCGTTTGGAGTTTGTTGTGAGTGGTTCTGATGTTGATGGTGATGTGTTGAGTTTTTCAGCTTCTGGTTTGCCTGTTGGTGCTGTTTTTGACCGGTCTACGCGGTCTTTTTCGTGGTCTCCTGGTTTTGATCAGTCTGGTTCTTATAGTGTGTCTTTTGCTGTGAGTGATGGTGTGTTGTCTGATTCGGAGACTATTAGCATTGTTGTTGGTGATGTTAATCGTGCTCCGGTTCTTAATCCTGTTGGTGATAGGGTTGTGGATGAGGGTATGTTGTTAAGTTTTGTTGTGAGTGGTTCTGACCCTGATAATGATATCATGGTATTTTCTGCTGCTAATCTTCCGAGGGGTGCTGTTTTTGATTCTGTTTCGATAGTGTGTCTTTTGCTGTGAGTGATGGTGTGTTGTCTGATTCGGAGACTATTAGCATTGTTGTCAGTAATACTGACCGGTCGCCAAGGATAACATCAACACCCGCTACAGAGCTTGTTGAGCCTGACCTGACAAGCTTTAAAGCAACGTATGGCTACGCTGCTCACGCGATAGACCCTGATGGTGATGCAGTTACATTCTCATTGACTGAAAAGCCTGAGGGAGCAGACATAGACCCTGCAACAGGCTTTGTCACTTGGAAGCCAAACAGGAACCAGCTTGGGCTGAATTCATTCACTCTGGCAGCCTCAGATGGGGTTCTTGCATCCACCCAGTCCTGGACTGTTGACGTGAAATTGCCTGAAAGGATAGTCATTCCGAGGCAGGCTTTGATGGTTGAGCAGGTTGCCCTTCCAGACTGCATAATGCCTGGTGTGGAAGATACTGCTTTCATAACGCTGAAGAACCTTGATGTATATCCCCAGAAGGACTTGACTGTCAGCGCAGTTTCGCTTGAGCTGGATTACCAGAGGCAGGCAGGGCCGTTCAGCTTGAAGGCTGGCGAGTCAAAAACAGCAGCAATTCTGTTTGAGGTTCCCCCAAACACACAGCCGGGGATTTATGATTTGGCGGTTACTGCAAAGAACGGCATGTTAAGGCGGACTAAATATCTGGAGTTCACTGTTAAGGACAGGTGTTAGATTACAGAAAAATAATTATTACTAAGTAAAGATTTATTGTAACTACTATTGTATGCTAAAAGAACGAAAAGTTTATATATAAGACGCGTTCAATCCGTTTGAAATCAAATCGTTATCGCAACAGTTTTGAATGACTTTTGGGGGTATGGGTAATATGAACAAAAAATCTTTGGCTGGTTTGTTCTTAATGGCTGTTTTCATGGTGATTTTTTCGGCTGCTGCCCACGCAGTGCCTGTAGTTATAGATAGTGTTGAGGTAAACGGCGATGAGGTTTTTACTTCTGATTCAAACAGGCTTGACATGGTAAGAGGCCAGGATTTCAATGTAAAGGTAAGGGCTTCAGGAATTTCAAACGGCTCTGATGTTGAGATTCACGCCTTCATAAGCGGCTTTGAGTTCAACAGGGATAACCCAATCTCAGACGTTACACCGTTGTTTGATGTTGAGAATGGTGTTACTTATGTCAAGATACTTAAGTTAAGGCTTTCTGAGCTTGCACAGGAGGATGATTATCTTTTGAGGATTCTGGTTACAGACAGGAACGGGGATGAGCTTGTCCAGAATTACAGGCTTAAGGTGGATGTTCCAAGGCATAATTTGGTTATAAAGGATGTGGCATTAAGCCCGGAATCTGTCATCGCTGGCAGGACATTGTCATTGGTAGTGAGGATCAAGAACATGGGCCAGCAGGATGAGGAGGGCATCAAGATAAAGGCAGGCATCCCTGATTTGGGAGTTTCGTCATCTGACTTCATTGACAAGATTGAGGGTGGGGAAAGCACATCCTCAGAGCAGCTTTTCTTGAGAATTCCTGCCTGTGCAAAGCCTGCTGGTTATAATGTGAGGGTTACAGTTGAGTATAATGAGGGCTTTGATAAGGTGACTTCAACAAAGCTGGTGGATGTTGTTGGCAGTGATACATGCCCCAAGGCTGTTGATGAGAAGGCTTTTGTCATCGTGAGCAGCGAGCCCCAGACTTTGGTCGCCGGCGGGATTGGCGGGGTTTATCCGATAACTATTAATAATGCAGGCTCAACTTCAAAGACATACACATTGTCTGTTGACGGGCTTGACAGCTGGGCAACATCAAGGTTCAGCCCAAGCAATGTTGTTGTGACAGGTGCTGGCGAAATCAAGACTGTCTCGCTGTATGTGTCAGCAGGCCCTGATGCCCCTGTTGGCGAAAGGATGTTTGCTGTTTCAATAAAAGACCAGTCTGGCCGCGTATTGGAGCAGGTCAATATGAAAGCCATTGTCAGCAGCAGCAATACAGCCTCAGAACAGCAGGGAATTGGCATTGGCGGGGGAGTAAAGCGCTACCTTGAGATTGGGCTTATTGTTCTTGTTGCGCTTCTTGTGCTGGTAGCACTATTGGTAATCGTCAACAGAATGAAAGGCAAAGATGAAGAAGAGGATAGCAGCGGGGAGCCGAAAACATATTATTAGCTGTTGTTTTTTCTTTTTGGGCAACTTGTTTCCTATAAGGATTTCCGGAATTCAGTTTTCCGGGGGTGTGCTTTGATGTTGAGAAAAGGCTTTATTCCAGCGTTGTTTTTGCTAATTTTGTTCGCAGGCATAGCATCCGCTGCGCCTGATTTCACAGCGTATTCCGAATCTGTAAGCAGCGTATGCGGCTGCAGCGTTTCTGAGCAGAGGGTTTTCTTCAGGAACTACGGGGATTCCTCAAGGGCTTTTTTCCTGTCACCAGGTGGTGAGGCATCAGGGTTTATTTCTGTTTATCCCTCAAGCTTCATTCTCGGGCCAGGGGAGGAGTCTGTTGTCTCAGAGTTTATAAGCGCACCCTGCGGCAGTGATGGCGTTTATCCCCTTTCGCTTGAAATAAGGACGAATTATAACGAGCTAAAGGTCCTGAAGCAGTCTGTGAGGGTTTCAGGCTGCAGGAACATGGATGTTTATGTTGCTGCTGCCAATAATTCCGGCTGCAGGTGCAGCACGCTTTCATACGGGCTTGTGATTAACAACACAGGCAGCTATTCTGACACTTTTTCCTTCTCAGTTGCCGGCCTGCCATCTGATTATGCTTATGTCATTCCTGAAAAGGCGGATTTGGCTTCGGGGGAAACAGGGCTTGTCAGCGTGTTTGCAACACCTGCCTGCGATGCAAAGCCCGGCTCTTTTGACTTGATTGTGAATGGGGAGCGAAGCAGGTTTTCTGAAAAAGTGCGCCTTGCAATGATGATAAACGCTTCCTGTTCAGGGAATGTTTCAGCGCTCAAGAGGGATTCTGGCTCAGGTGCTGTGAAATACCTTTCAGATTCCCTTTTGTATTTCCCGGCTGTTCTGGCAATTCTTCTGGTGGTTGTTGCGGTATTCAGGCTTTCATCAAAGAAAGAGGCTTCCATGCTGATTGACAGGAAAAGGCCATCAGCAGCTGATTCAGGTAGGCAATACAGATGGGCGAAAAGATTCCCCTTGAAAGATGAGGCTGAACAAGGCAGGGAGGATTGGAATTTAGTCAGCATCATCCTCTTAATACTTGCTGCAATGATAGCAGTGTCAGCAGTCTTCATGATGGTGTTCGGCCCTGTGGCTGTCGGTATAAACCAGAGCAGCTCAAACTATTCCAGGAATAATTATTCTATCAATGATTCTTTGAATTTTTTCTCATTCCTTTACAGGAATGATTCAGCCAATGCTGGTGTTGTTGCTCCGCCTCCTGCCGCTCCAGCAGCTCCATCCCAGAATGCCAGCCCATCAGGCCCTGGGCTGAACATTTCAGGCAGCCTGAAAGGCTTTTTTTCCTTATTCTCCCTGAATAAGTCTTCCTCAAACCTGAGCATAACCTCCTCTCCGGGAAATCTTTCCAGCTCGCCTGCATCAGGGGCTTTTTCAATGGCCAGGTCGTTCATTGTTGATTATTATGCATATTTCCTGGCAGGATTTGTAATCCTTGCAGTGATAATATTCATTCTTGAGCTGAGCGAAAGGATGAAAAAGAAGGAATAGGCTATAACGATTTTTCTGGTTAATGGATTATTATTCCCAGCAACTCGTTCAGTATCCCTGCGGCAAATATAATTATGAGGATTGCCATTATCAGCATGTTGTTTGGGATTGAATATTCAGGCTTTCTATCGCCTGATTTGATAGCCTTGTAGTGCATAGCAACTATCAGGATTCCTGTGATTCCCCCTGTCACAGCCCCTACAATGGCAAGTATGCTGATGAAGTTGGTGACGCTTACAAATGCGTTTATCATGAATATTGAAATCGGCACAGCAAATGTAATCGCAAATGATTTTTTCCTGCTGAGCCTGTAGTCTTCCTGGAATGTCTTTCCAAGGGCGAAGCTCAACGCTATGAATGAAGTCGTCATTGCAAGCACTGCAAAGGCATTGGCGAGTATTCCTATTTCAGGCCTTATATGCCTGCTTAGCGCAACTGTTGCTATTCTCTCGCCATCGCCAAGCTTGTCAAGGTTCCCAAGAAGCCCTATGACTGCCGCAGGGAATAGCAGGTAAACAACCAGGGGTATGAGTGTGCCTATTATTATTGCGTTCCTGAGGAGCTTCCTGTTGCTGTTTAGCTCCTCTTTCATTGCAGGTATTGCTGGCGTTCCCATGAATGCGAACAGGACAACCCCGTATGGTATCATTATCCGGTATATGTCAAACCCGCTGAAATTATTCAGGCTCATTCTGCCTGCTGAGAATGCTGGAATCGCTATAACTACAAGTATCAGGGCTGCTGTTATCAAAAGCTCTGCCTTGCCTATTGATTTTATGCCCCTCCACACTACAAGCCCCACTATTATGAAGAATATCAGGGAATACTGGATTGTGTTTCCCCCCAGGATTGCAGAGGCGGAGTTTCCAACACCGATAAGGTAAGCTGTCAGCGCGCCATAAATCCCTAGTATCATGAAGCAGCTTGCAAGGTTTTTGCCAATCCTGCCTGTGTATTTTTCAGCATATCCTGCGAGTTGGTGGTTTCCCCTGGTTCTCAGGGCTATCTCTCCCATGTACAGGTTTATGAGCAGGGTTGCAGCCCCCAGGACAAGTATTACGAGGATTCCGGTCCAGAATCCTGCCTTTGACACAACATAGGGTATCCCAAGAATGCCAGCCCCAATGGTTGCTCCGACAAGAATTGCTATTGACTCCAAAAATCTGGTTTTCATGCGTCCTCTTTTCTATTCTTTACAAGCAGCCTCTTTAAATCTTTTATTATTTTCTGGGAAGTATATGGAAAAAAAGTGGGGACGCGGAGATTTGAATTTCGGACATGAAGGAGAACTACCTTTCATGCACTCCGATCAGCTGGTATCGCCAATAAATCAATCATCGCACAAGGCTCATCGCTCCATCGCTGGAGCCAGCGATAATGCCAGGTTGTACGGATTTTCATCCCTTATACGACGTCCCCTTAAATCTTCTTCCGAGAGTAATGTTATCTCCAGGTCGTCTATATAAATATTTCTGCCATATTTTCTTTTCGGAAATAGTTCGTATAATCATTAGAAAGACTTTAAAAATAAATTTTATCCCCTGTCCTTGTCATGCTCCGCGCTATTTCCCCCTCAGCCAGCTCAATCACGTATCTTGCCCTCTTCCTGCTATTATATAGTGTGAATGGCCTGAGGCTCTTTTTCAGCTCAACCACCCTTTTATTGCTGTCCAGGAGCATGACATCAATTGTACATAAGACGAACATCATGTGCAGGCTTATTGCCCGCTCACGGCTGAAAACAAATATCAGAGGGTTTATTACTCTCGTGCAGAACATCAGCCCCTTTGCCTTTCCGAGAATGCTTTGTATAAGTATAGGATGGCTGCTTAATGTTGTCTCCCTGCTGGTGTTCTTTAGCATCTGATTAGAAAGATTTAAATAAAACCTGCCTATACTTAAAATTTGTTATTGGAGGCGCAACAGCATTTCCAATGCTGAAATACGCACTTAAACCAGAAATATGCGTTTAAACCAAAAAGTTTAAATATTGGCTTATCAAAATTTAAGAAATGGGTGTTTATAACCGAAAGGGTGATTTTTTATTCCTGATTTAAGAAAAGGGGTGGCTCAATAATGTCTTTGGCTGATAAAAAGGGTGGCAGGAATGTTCTCAATGTTTTCAATAATCTTGGTTTCAGCAGGAATGCCGGCATAAGGAATATATGGCACATTCTGCTTCTCGCAACTATCATTGGCATTATGGTTTATGGTGTTTACCTGGCTTTCGCGGCTAATGGCGGCACAGCTCACACTTACCCGGTTTATGGCTGGACAACCAACGGCTCTATAAATCTTGCATGCAACATTCTGGTTCAGGATGTAAACATAGGAATCAACAATATGACTAATGTTTCATTGTGGACAAACATTACAGGGACATGGAGGGTAAACCAGTCATTGGCAAATACCACTGGTACTGGCACTACACTCTTCAACAACACTAATGTCATATTCAATCTCTCAGGTCTGGACAACCTTACCACTATAGGCCAGTCCATTGGCTGGTACTGCTCAGTCAATGCGTCAGAAACTGGCTCAACTTATAACACTTCTAATGCCTCTTTCAGGGCTTTCGGAATTGATGCTGTCCAGCCTAAACTCTTTAATGTCTCGCCTGGCAACAACACTTTCACGAACAACATCGCCAATTTTTTCTTTTCAACTAATGTCACAGAGCACAACCTGGTTATGAGCAAGAACGTCAGCGTATGGTACAGGAGGTCTGGCACAACAAGCTGGAAGTCAAACATTACCCTGTGTACAAATAATATTGGTGTCGGCGGCACTGGAAAGAACAGCTCGGCGCAGCCAGAGACCTTTGGAACGGCTGCATTTGGTAATGAGTCATCTACTGCACTGAACACACCAGCAGGCACACCTAACTTGAATTGCAGCATAAATGTCACCCTTTCATCAATCTTGGGAGGAATCACTCACGGCTGGGTTGTTGAGTTCATGTGGAATTCAACTGACTACAGCAACCTTACAGGAACCAATGGCACTGATAACGGTGGAACGCCATCTGCCTCTGCAATGACTTTCACAATAGACCAGAGAAATCCCTGGATTAACGCTACAAACGGCCCGGGGAATGGCCAGAATGTTTCCGGCACATTTGTCCTGAACTACACAGTAAGCGACGAATATGCTATCGGCTCTGTGTCGTACTGGTGGAATAATATTTCAGGCAAAGGCCCTGCCACTTTGATGACTAACATTCCTACAACCAACTTTTACTATGCCAATGTTTCAACTACCGATTTCGTGAACGGCACGCTTAACCTGACTATTAATGTGACTGACGCTGCAGGCAATGTCAACCTCAGCTACATAAATGTTACAGTGTTTGTTGACAACTCAGCACCCATAACGAGCATAATTAGCCCTGCCAGCAACACTACTGGCTCTGCAAACATCTCTGGCAGTTTCCTGCTTAATGTCTCTGTGAATGACTTTACGAACTCCTCAGGAATAAAGAGTGTCCAGTGGTACTGGATTAACAGCTCTGGCTATGGTCCATATAACGCTCTTAGCAATGGTACTGCTGCTACTGCTGCTGCGTCCAATGGCAATAACGGCTATTTCAACGCAACTGTTGACACCTCCACTTTTGCACAGGGCCTTACAAACATCACTGTCAACGCATCAGACTGGGCTGGCAACTCAAACCTGACAAATTTCACTATAAGGGTTGACAGTATTGCCCCCGCACTTGTTGTGCTGGCTCCCCAGAGTATGCTTACTGTCCTGGTTAATGTTAGTAGCCCAAGTGGTATGTTCACGCTTAATGTTTCAGTTAATGATTCAGGCAGCAGGATTAAGAGTGTCCAGTGGTACTGGATTAACAGCTCTGGCCAGGGCGCTCCAGATTACATGAGCAATGTCTCGGCGGTTGCCACTAATGAATCCACATCTGGTCAGTATAACGCCTCAAACATCTCTGCAAACACATACAAGGTTGGGCAGCTGGTGAACATAACCATTAACGCGACTGACTGGGCTGGCAACTCAAACCTGACTAATGTTACATTGAACATCTCTGCTGATGGCACATACCCGAGCCTTTTCAGCCCGTATCCGAGCAACAGGACGTATGTGACTGCTGTGACTGCCCAGGTATTCAGCATCAACCTGACAGAGACAAATTTCGTTCCAGAGCTTACCAATGCTACGCTCTTCTACAGGCTGAAGGGTGCAGGATTAACTTCATGGACAGCATTTAGGAACCTCTCTTGTTCAGGCACTTCGCCGAATTTCTTCTGCAACCGCTCTATTGACCTGAATAACGACCTCTCTGTTGTGCACGGCAACATTGTGGAGTTCATGTTCAACGTGACAGACCAGGCGAATTTCACTTCAGCGAACACATCCCTGGAGGTCACTATTGATATAAGGAAGCCTACGATTAATGCCAGCAACACTGTAGCCAATACAGGCTCTAATGTTTCAGGCACATTTGTCCTGAACTACACAGTGGGCGATGACACCAACGTCACCAATGTTTCCTACTGGTGGGTTAACGGCTCGGCAGGCCCTGCATCATTGATGACTAATAATCCTGGAACTAATTACTGGTATGCGAATGTAAGCACCAGCGCATTTATCAACGGCACACTGCTTTTCACTGTTAACGTGACTGACGCTGCAGGCAACTACAATGCCAGCTACATAAACACGACAATCATCATTGATAATGCGCTGCCTAATATACTCGCGCTAAACCTGTCCAGCAACATGAATGATACTATAATAAACAGCTTCAGCGCTGTTATTAATGCTTCAAGCTTTGTCAGGCTGAATATATCTGTGAATGACTCAACCAATTCATCCGGTGTCAAGGCAGTCACATGGTACTGGTCAAATGCTTCAGGCACAGGGCCTGCAAGCGCTATGACAAATGCCACGCCAACATCAGGCAGGGCATCCAATCTGAACAACGAGTCCTTTAATGCCACTGTTGATGTATCTGCCTTTGCAGACGGGCTTTTCAACATAACTGTCAATGCATCTGACTGGGCCAATAATCTGCAGAACGTGAACATCACTGTGTTGGTTGACAGGACTGCCCCGAACATTTCAACAGCAATCAATGTTGTGAATGGGACGCTTGTTGCAAACGGAAGCATAATACTTAACATATCAGTGAATGACACCACATCCAGGATAAGGGCTGTGACCTGGTTCTGGGCTAATGCCTCAGGAGCTGGCCCTGCTAATGTGATGAGTGAAGTGACTTACAGCCTGAACTCAAACATTTCAATCGGCTATTACAACGCAACAATCACTACATCCAGATTTGCGAATGGCGCTGTGAGCATATCTGCGAATGTGACTGACTGGGCTGGCAACACCAAGCTGATTAACGTGACTAACCTCACTATTGACAACACAGGACCTGTCCTGCTGAACTGGACTTACAGCGAGAGGAACAGGATAATCAACATGACGTTCAACGCGACTGTTGACGCTACCACTGTCAACCTCACTGCAATTAACATAACAACAGCCTCCACCTTAACAACTATTACTGACCTGAGGGGTCTTGGAGGGGCATCAGTCACAAGTGTAAACAGCACACTTATTATGATTACCCTGCTTGACTGGCAGGACACAGCAGTGACTAACCTGAGGGGCAACAGCGTTGTGCTTAATGTGAGCCTTGCTCCTGCATTCGTGCAGAACATTGCAGGCGTTGGCAACTCCCCGACTACAATGTCAATAACCCAGTACAACTCAGGCTACTGGTACACATATCCGGCAAGGCCTTCACTCCTGCAGGCTGGGCAGCTGAATAACCTTTTCCTGCCGACGACTTCAGACTTGAACTCCTTCGGGATAACCTCAGCAGGCTCCCAGACATATAACATTTCATATGTCCTGGACACAAGCTGTGCGCTGTCACCCAACTATAACATCGTCTATTACAATGTTGATGGGACGTCAAGCGGATGGAAGGCGTATGTTAATGGCTCATGGGCAACCAGCAACTTGCAGTATGTGAACAACACCAATGACAAGCCATACAAGATTAACATGACGACTGCTGACAGATGTGAGATAGCCAAGTGATTGGCTATCAAACTTTCTTTTTTATAGCAGGGGGATAAATGGGAAATACAAAAAAAAGCATTTTAATTTTGGCTTTGGTATCATTATCCTTCTTGTCACTCGTGATTACAGCTGCTTTTGGAGCAGACCCTGCTATCTGGAGGGGTAATATTTCTATTTCAAATTCTTCTGGCAGCAACCTTACTGCTGAGCAGGGTGCTGTGGTGGACGCCTTTACAAGTGCCGGGGTTTGGCTTATTAACGCTACGGCTAAAGAGCTTTCAAGCTACCCTGACGGCTTTTACTTTGTAGTCATTCAGGGAAATCCTGGCGATAACATCTATCTGCAGGTTTGGGGTGTTAATGCCTCTGGAACGCAGTCCTGGAGCATAGGGCTTCATGACTTAAACCTGACTATGGTTGCAGCTGCCAATAGTGCAGCCTGCTCATATTCAAAGGGCTGCAATGGGGGTTACTGCTGCAGCGGTGCCACAACAATTAATGGGCATGACAGTTCTGGCACTTGCCAGGCAACTGCCTGCTCATCCTCGTCTTCATCAAGCTCAACCAGCACAGGTGGTGGAAGCAGTTCAAGCAGCTCAAGCAGTTCATCAACAAGCAGCAGCACCGGCTCCAGCGGCGGAACAGGGGACACTGCAGGCAATATTGCAAGTGGATTACAGGGCTCTGGTGGGACTGTTGGGGTTGTAGTTGCTTCTTCAGCAGCAGGCTCCTTTAATTCAGGAGAAACTGCTAAGATTGAGTTGACCAAGCCTGAGGATACAGGACTTGCAGCTGTTGAGATTACTGTTGCAAACACTGTTTCAGCCCCTAAGGTGACTGTTACAACAACCACACTGACTAGCTCCCAGACTCCTGCTGTTTCAAGCACTTCATCAGCAGCTATTTTCCAGTATGTGGACATTGTAAAGGCCAACTTCCAGAATACTGATGTCAAGGATGCCAAGGTCAAGCTTCAGGTTCCTGTCAAGTGGGTTTCTGACAACAAGATAGACCCCTCATCAGTGAGCCTTACCAAGATGGTTGATAACAAGTGGGTGAAGCAGCCCACAGCTTACCTTAAGAAGGACGATAAGTTTTATTATTATGAGGCCTCTGTAACCGGCTTCTCGCTGTTCGCGATTACTGGGCAGAAGAAGCTGGATGCCTTCCAGGTTATTGACGCGATTAATGCGTTTTATGGAGGCAAGTCGTCTTACTCGGCCTTTGATATAATTGACATTATCAAGTCATTTTATGCAACAAGCTAAGGGTGGAAAAAAATGAAAAAAATGCTTTATTTGCCATTGATGCTGGCTTTTACATTGCTTTTGTCACTGAGCGTGTTCGCAGCCTCTGTCAGCAGGGATATGCCTTCAAGGGTCAGCCCTGGCCAGAGCATTACTGTTACATTCACTGTTTCAGGCGCAGAGGCTGGGAAGCTCTTTACCCTTGAGGAAGACCTTCCTGAGGGCTGGACGTTTACTGACTGGGATGTGTCTGGCGCAAAGGAGGACAAGGCAGTTATGAATATAAGGAACATCGCTGCAGAGAACAGGCACGGCTGGAGTTTTACTCCAACTCAGTCTGATGTGAAGATAAAATATGTGGTGACAGCAAGTTCCACTCTAGGAAGCTATGATTTCAAGGCAGTGTGGTTTGACTCTTCAGGGTATAACAAGGATTCAAAGTCGGCTGTAGTTCGTGTTATTAAATGCGGTGATGGCGTCTGCGAGGGTTCAGAGGCAACTGCGAATTGCCCTGCTGACTGCCCTGCAGCCCCTGAGCCAAAGCCCCAGCCCCAGCCTGAGCCAGTTGTAACACCCCCTGAAGGCGGGCAGCAGGGTAACATTCCTGTAACAGGCATAATAATAGCCGCCGCAGTGATACTGATTGGGCTTGTTGCCTTCCTGATAATCAGGAAGAGAAAGTAAGTTTGCCTTCATAAAAAATTTAAACAGGAGAATTACTTGCAGTTCATGAAACTCAGGTTTATTCTGCTGTGCGTGGCCCTTTCTTTGTTTCTTCTGATAAGCGCAGCCCTCTCAGCAGATGTTCATGAAACAGCCCATGTTAACCAGAAAGTCCTGTCTGCCCTTGCTGAAAACGATTCTGTAAAGGTCATAGTTATTCTCAAGTCTCCTGGTGATATCATCAGGAATTCGGGAAATATGGCTGCTGCCAGCAGCATTGAGCCCGACGTGGCTATCAGGGCAACAGAGGACAGAGTCCTATCAACACTTTCTGATTCTGGGCTTAACCTTTCCCACACTTTTTCTTCATTTGGCGGGTTTTCAGGCACTATAAGCAGGGCGTCCCTTGGCAGGTTGCAGAATAGCGGCTATGTTGAGGCAATTGACTTTGACGAGGTTTTGAGGGTTCAGCTTGACGGGAGCGTTCCCTTGGTCAACGCATCCATGCTCTGGCCTCTTGTCCTGAACAGCTCTAACATTACCGGGGATGGCGAGGCAGTCTGCGTTATTGATACAGGCGTTAATTACTCCCACCCTGATATGGGGGGGTGCACTGTTGCCTCTTTTTTGAATGGCTCATGCAGCAAGGTTCCTGGAGGCTATGATTACTACAATAATGACACCGACCCTATGGATGATAACGGCCATGGCACTCATGTTGCAGGCATAGTTGCCTCTGCAAACAGCACATATAAGGGCGTTGCCCTTGGCGCCAGGATTGTTGCCATGAAGGCATGCGATAATACTGGCAATGCATGCACTACAGCTGCAATTGCCTCCAGCATTGACTGGTG
>JACPTE010000007.1 GCA_016192945.1 Candidatus Woesearchaeota archaeon | reverse complement strand
AGAACCGAATTTGCTCGTTTCTGTGCCGTTCTTTCTATCTGCCATTTATTTCCCTCATTAAATTTAGGAATTTCTCCGCTTTCTTTTCGTAAGTGTCTTGCTTATTAGCAATTTCAATAAATTTGCCCAACTCGTTCCTTGATTTCATGCCCGCAAAGAACATCACATCCTCTTTAAGCAGAGCTAAAAGCTGAGTTTTGAAATCAGAATAAGAGTCAAATCTCAAGAATCCCTTTCCTTTTGTCGCTTTTACATTCTCGCCATTGTTATCCAATGGTGCAGGATTTAACGACCAGAAACCTTGAATAATGCCATAATTCTTTAGATTATCAACTTTGGAATAATAGCTTTTCATTATAGGAGTGTTGCCTAAAACAATTATTGGAATTTTTGCAGATTCCAAAGAAGAAATTCTAACAGTTATACTTTTCCCAATGGCTTTAAGCATACTATCAGAACGCAACAAGCCCGGATTTCCTTGATGCATCTTAAAGTCGCCCAAACACTTCAGCGAGAATTTGGAATTATTTTTGAGAAGCTCCCAATTCCAAACAATAGACATCTTAACCTCAAAAATGGCTATTATATCCTGTGGTTTTTGGATGACCGAATCGGTTTTACAGATTGCAATTTAGTGCGCTGGTAGCGGAAGAACCCTGCGTGGTTGAGCCAGCAGGCGAAACCCGCAGAGAATTCCGTATCGGAACCAGCGCTTGGTAGAATTCTTAAAGTTTGTTTGTCAAAAATAAAAATTGAGCACGTGATGGTCGTGCTCTCGAAAATAGCTTGCGCTTAGCGTGAGCTTTACTTCTTTAAAAAGCCATCGGAGAAACCAAAATGGGAAACGAACTTAGAAGTAGTGCGCACACTGTGGGTGAGGAAAACCTTCACTTGCAGTTCACGCCGGCGTACAGACGCGACGTTTTCGTAGAGTCAATGGCGCGTGAGCTGACAGTTGCTTATCTCGTGCAGCGCGCGCACGAGATGAAAGTTGAAGTGGCAGCTATTGACTGCGGGCCTGACCACGTGCACTTGTTTGTTAAGCATTGGAAGAATTGGAGCATTCCTGTTTTAGCAGGCCAGCTTAAAACTTACTCAAGCAGAATGATGCGAAAAGGCCACAAGTTTTTGTTTGGACACAAGTTGTATGGCAAGAAATTTTGGAGTTCAGGATATTTCTACCGCACCGTCGGTGTAGTAACAGCTGAAACAGTTAAGAGATATGTTGCGGAAGGGCAGAAAAAACATTGGGAAGAACGCGAATTCAAACAGCAAAAAACTTTGTTCAGTTACAGTTAAGCAAGAGAACGCTGCGGGTTGAGCTCAGAGCGAAACCCGCAGTAGTTTACAAAAAATGCATTGCCACAAAAAAACTGCACTTATGAATTTATGGTAAGTGATATCAAATCCGAGGATTATAATTCAATTGGGAAAACATGGAGAGTTCACATACCATTTAACAAAAAAGATTTAGAGGTTTACAAATGATAAAAATAGACAGACAGAAGAGA
Source organism: Candidatus Woesearchaeota archaeon (assembly GCA_016192945.1). Lineage (GTDB taxonomy): Archaea > Nanobdellota > Nanobdellia > Woesearchaeales > UBA10216 > JACPTE01. The sequence goes on along the minus strand of JACPTE010000007.1, from coordinate 1,962 downwards.
AAAAGATTTCAAATATGAGGAAAAAAAGGTGATATAATGAGAATAATCATTAAGGCATCCTTCTCAGCTGCCTTGTGAAGATATCTTCCCTTGGCTTTCTCAGACTATCCTTTCCTGCAGGCTCTTCAACAGGCATAGCCCCTTCATCAGGCCTGGCAGGGAATTCCTCCAGCCCTTCCTGAGTTAGATTCCCATCACTCCCGAGACTGGCAAGCTGCTCCCTCACCTGAGCCTCTATCAGCCCCATCTGCTCATCGCTCAGCTTTCTTGAAGGCCAGGAAAAGCCCAGTCCATCATCCCTCGCCCTTGGAATCACATTTACAGCCAGGTGCGGGATTCTTTGGCCGGCTGCCAGCCCATTCATCAGGATGATGTTCGTTCCCTGTGACTTGAGGGCATCAAACATGGCAGTGGACAGCCTGTTGGAAACTTCAAACAATTCACTCACTACATCATCAGGAACCTGCTCAAGAATCTGGAAGTGGCTTTTAGGGAAGACTATCGCATGGCCCGGAACAACAGGCTTTTCAGGCAGCGCAGCTGCAACAAGGCTTGTTTCAGCTAACATCCCGCCCTTGAAGCTGCATAAAGCGCACTCAACCATTGCCATTGCCTCCTGCAAGCATATCAGTTATCGCATCTAGGTCAGAGCTGGAATGAGTTCCGGAAGTTTCCTTGCCAGCAGCTGGGGTGGCATGCTTGGATGGCTCATTGGAGCCTGGGAAGGCAGACAGGGCAGGCTTGAGCTGGGCATTGACCTGAGCCTGAACTTCTCCTGCTATATCACCCTCCCCAACAGAAAGCAACAGTCCATCTCCAGAAAGCCTGGGTATGAGATGAACCATAAAATGAGGCGCCCTCTGCCCAGCCACCCCGCCATTTGCAACAAGAATAGTTGTCCCCTCACTCCTGACTGCCCTCAAAGTGGCCTGGGACAGCCTTTTCGCAGCAATAAAAAGGCGGCTGATAACAGGCGCAGGAACCTGCGGCATGAACAGGTAATGCTCCTTAGGCATGAGCAGGACATGGCCTGCACTTGCAGGGTTAATGTCAAGGACAGCCATAACAAGCTCATCCTCAAACACGCTCCTTGAAGGGATTTTTCCGTCCACAATCCTGCAGAAAAGGCAGTTCTCCTTCTGAAAAGCGGCCTGCGACCCTGCTTGCTCATCCATCCACCGAAAACCGGCACGTTTTTATATAAATATTGCGCCAATTGTGGTTGTAAAATGAAATGCTACATGTGCGGCAAGGGAGATTTGGAAAACAAGGAAGCAACACACAAATTGTATGGCGTGCTCATTGGCAAGTATCCTGCAGAGATATGCAATAAATGCGGCGAGGTATTCTATGATGAGGAAACAAGCAGCAGGATAGAGGCAGATACAAAGGCAAAAGGGCTTTATGGCATCTGGGAAAGCAATAAGTAACCACTCTCAAGTTAAACTGAAAGTTTTTATATCCAATACAAGTATGGATTAGTATTCATTGGGGGAATTATGGTCAAGGTAAAAGTGTCTATGACAATAGACGACCACGTGTACAACCAGTTCAGGCAATACTGCAAAAACAACGGCATGAAGGTAAGCACAAAAGTTGAGCAGCTGATGCGGGAGTCGCTAAAGAACACATCACTTTCAAAATTCATCTAATCAAGGGAGCGTGTCGTGTAAAAATGGGGGAGCTAACTAACCAGTTCCATAGCCGTTTCAATAGCCATACAGCTGCTGCATTTTAGGGGAACAGTCCATCAGGATGCAGCTTCAGCAGCAAAAAAGAGGGGCAAATGCAAACTCAAGGGGCTAAACAGAGGGCAGAAGCCATATCCTTCAGCTTAAGCACTCACATCGTAAATTGCGGTAATAGGATCAGTCATATAATCAGCGCAATTCTCTATAATTCTCCCAAGACACGGCACGCTCCAGCTATTTCTCACGGAATAGCTGGAGCGTTCATTATGCC
>JACPTE010000040.1 GCA_016192945.1 Candidatus Woesearchaeota archaeon | reverse complement strand
TGACAGGAGCAGGTATGGGAATGACGGGTACGAGTATAATGGAGTGAACTGCTCAACCTCAGACCTCGGCAGGTTCGGGACTGGCTGCGTGTTTGACGGGATAAACGATTACATTGAGATAAACAACAGCGCAACCTTGAACGCTTCAAACCAGACTTTCACTATAACTAGCTGGATAAACCTGTCAGACACATCAACACACATACTCTACACGAGGTGGAACCAGGACTTGACTGACAGGGTTTGGGCTGTAATGAGTGATGCTGGATTTACTTTTAGCAACTCAACAACAGGAGCAGACTTCTCTGTCAATTTAGTCACTCTCGGCCCCGCATTCAGCGCAGGAACGTGGTATCATACTGCTGTAGTGTTCAACGGCACTAACGTCACAGGATACGTTAACGGGGTGAACACTGGAAGCGGAAAAGTAGTCCTCAGAAACAGCACAGGCAACACAGGACTCCGCCTCGGCAGAGACTGGAACGGAGGATTAGGCACTTCATTCAAAGGCAGCATGGACGAAGTAAGAATGTGGAGCAGAGTTTTATCCCCAGCAGAAATCAACGCTTCCTACCAGGCAGAGCTCGGAAGGGTAAGTGGCACAACACTTTCTTACTTCGCCAACTTCACAAACCTGAATGAGGGCAACTACACATACTTTGTTTACGCTAACGACACTGCTGGCAACTTCAACTCTACTGTTAATAGGAACTTCATTGTGGATTACACGAAGCCTACGCTGGCTTATGCTGCTCCGACTGACTTAGATAACGCAACTGTTGGCGTGCTGAGGAATTACACTTACGTTAACTTCACGATTTTGAATACTAACAGCCCTGTTGATACCGTGATAGTGAATTGGAACGGCACAAACGTCACGATAGACGACCCGACACTGCTGCTTTCCCTGCACTTTGAGAACAACACAAACGACAGCAGCAGGTATAATGTTGTGCTCGCCCAGTCTGGAGGCGTAAACTGCACTACAAATGTCGTTGGAAAATTCGGCAAGGGCTGCGAGTTTGACGGAGCTGATGACCAGCTCTCGCTCAGCATAACAAACAACGTGCTGAACATCACAACTAATTTCAGTGTGATGTTCTGGGTGAAGGGCTCAACAATACAGAATAACGGAGGCGGATTTTACGACCCGATATCATTCAGCCATAACAGCTCAGCAGGCTGGGTGTTCCAGGGAAGCGGCACAAGTCTAGCTTGGATGGCAGGTGATGTTACCAGCCTTGAAGGTATAACACTGAGCAATAACCTCACTGATGGGGTCTGGCACCAGGTAACAGCAACCATAAACAACATCTCCGGGCGAAAGCTGTACATTGACGGCAAGCTTGATGGGACTGGAACAAAAACATACATACGATTCATTAATGGCGCAACATTCTACATAGGCAGAGACAGCAATACCAGGAACTACAACGGAACCTTTGACGAGATAAGAATCTGGAACAGGACCTTAACAGAGGCTGAAATCAACGCGTCCTACCGGGCAGAACTCGGGAGATACTACGCAAACTTCACCAACCTTGCTGAGGGGAACTACACATACTTCGTATATGCAAACGATACGGCTGGAAACTTTAACAGCACTGTGAACAGGAACTTCATAGTTGACTACACGAAGCCTGCGCCTGCATTCATTGCGCCTACTGACCCGGACAACGCCACAGTCAACTTCCTCAGGAACTACACTTACGTCAACATCTCGGCCTCAGACTCTGCAAGCCCCCCTGACTCTGTAATAGTCAACTGGAACGGGACTAACGTGACGATAGACGACCCTTCGCTTGTGCTGGCTTACGACTTCAACAACAATACTAATGACAGGAGCAGGTACGGGAATAATGGCATGAATTATAATGGTGCGAACTGCTCAATTAACGTGACAGGCAAGTTCGGCTACGGGTGCGAGTTCAGCCCGGCACAAGGAGCGGGAGCTAATATTTCAGCAGGTGATAATAGGACTTTAAGCCTCAACAGCAGCCTTACTATTATGGCGTGGGTATACCCCAAGTCAGGAGGAAGCAGTGACGCGGGAATACTCGGAACAGGCATAAGCGGATACCAAATCAACTTGCACTGGAACGGAGCCAACCAGATAGTCTACTTCTACATAGACGGCGGCGGAAACGCAGCAAGCACAACCACCAACACATTCAACAAGTGGATGCACCTGGCAGGCACATGGGACGGGACAACAGGAGCAAACGGAATGAAAATATATGTGAATGGAGCTCAAGCAGCGCAACGGACATCAACATCAAGCAACATAAGGCTATTCAGCGGATTCACAGTAGGCTCATCATCAACAATCTTCAACGGAACCATAGACGAAGTCAGGGTGTGGAACAGAAGCCTTACAAGTGCAGAAATCAACGCCTCATACCAGGCAGAACTCGGGAGATACTTCGCCAACTTCACCAACCTTGCTGAGGGGAACTACACCTACTTCGTCTGGATGAACGACACGGCAGGAAACTTCAACAGCACGGTTAACAGGAACCTCGTCACAGACTACACAAGCCCGAACATCACGTTCATAAGCCCAACGCCTGCCAACAACTCATTCCTTAACACGAACTGGGTTTACATCAACACCAGCAGCAACGACTCATCAAACAACGACTACTCAGCATTCATAGACTTCAACCGCAGCCTCGTAGGATGGTGGAGGCTTGAGGAGGGGAGTGATGTTGTAGTAAATGATAGTTCTACATATAACAACAATGGAACACTCGCTAATTTTGCCTGCACTAATGAAAACTGCAATTCAAATAGCGGACGAATATCAGCAGGAAGAAGAGGACGTGGCATAGCACTTGATGGTTCTGATGACTATATTAACCTGAGCAACAGCACGATTTTCAATTTCGGTAATGACTTCACGGCTTCAATGTGGGTTAAAGCTCCTTCCTCACAAACCCAAAAAATGATATTAACAAAAGGCCAAAACTATCTTGGGCATGGTGGAACACCTAAATCCTGGGGAATATACACTGACGGCAGCAGTTCAGTTTCAATATACATGGGAGATGGAACAGCAGCTTCAATACCAGTAAGCGCATCAGCAGGGTTTACAGCAAATACATGGACACATATAGTGATGGCAGTAAACAGAACAGGCAACATGTCCCTATACATGGACGGCCAAATGAAAGCAACATCAATCATCAGCCAATTAGGAAGCATATCAACAGGAGATCCACTACTCTTGGGAGTGGACTACGACGGAGCAGGACTAAACCTACAAGCAACAGTTGATGAGATTACAATCTGGAATAGGCTTTTAGCATCAACAGAAATCAACGCCTCCTTCAACGCAGGCAAGTACAGGCTGGAAAACAACTACACAGGACTGGCTGACGGAAACTACTCCTACGCCGCATACGCAGTAGACAGGGCTGGGAACATCATGAACACCGGAACTTATGGCAACTTCACTGTTGATACTGTCAGGCCGACTCCAGTGTTTGTAGTGCCTACAGACTCCGACAACACTACTGTCGGTGTTTTGAGGAACTACACTTACATCAACATAACATACAGTGACGCCAGCCCATTAGATACAGCCATAGTCAACTGGAACGGCACTAACGTGACTGTTGATGACCCAAGCCTCGTTCTTGCGCTGGACTTCAACAACAATACTAATGACAGGAGCAGGTATGGAAACAATGGGAGGAACTTCGGCGGAAACTGCTCTCTTGATGCCACTGGGAAGTTCAGAACGGCATGCAGGTTTTTCAACAGCACAGCTAACTATATCAGTTTTGGGAATTCATCCAGCTTACAAAGCCCCGGATTAACGCAAAGAATAACAGTTATGGCTTGGATTAAGTTTAACATGCAACTTAAACAGTTTGACAGCTACCAGCAGGTTTTAGCAGGTTCAAATTCAGGAAGTGGACATTACGGATTCATAATTGCATCAACCGCCCCGCCGACATTAAGGTTCTTCGTAAATGAAAGTGGCGGCGCTACGAGCGCAACATCAACATACCCTAACAATGAGTGGCATCATTACGCAGGAACTTATGACGGAGCTACTGAGAGGCTTTATGTTGATGGGGTTTTGGTCGCTTCAACAGATTACGGGGGAGGAATCGCAAACCTGACGACTTACAATATAAGCATAAACGAGCAAGGCAGCACAGGAATCTATTTTGATGGCTCAATAGACGAAATAAGAATATGGAACAGGAACTTAAGCAATGCAGAAATCAACGCGTCCTACCAGGCAGAGCTGGGCAGGGTGAGCGGCACAACGCTGAGCTACTTCGCCAACTTCACCAACCTTGCAGAAGGCAACTACACTTACTTCGTGTGGATGAACGACACCGCTGGAAACTTCAACTCTACTGTGAACAGGAACTTTATTGTGGACTATACGAAGCCTGCGCCTGCATTCATTGCGCCTACTGATGCTGATAACACTACTGTTGGCGTGGTGAGGAACTACACTTACGTCAACATCTCGCCCTCTGACTCTTCAAGCAGGCTAGACACGCTCATCATCAACTGGAACGGGACTAACGTGACGATAGACGACCCAACATTGCTGCTGGCTTTGGACTTTAATAACAATACTGTTGATTGGTCAAGATACAAAAATAGTGTCACCAATGCCAATACCAACTGCACGACAGATGTTTCAGGAAGGTTTGGAGGGGCGTGTTACTTTGACACGACTACTTCAAATCTAACTGTGGCGCACAACAGCATCCTGAATATAGAGAACTTCACTTACAGCGTCTGGATTAACCCTGACGCTGTCGGAGTCCACGCACCAATACTGACTAAAGGGCCAAGCTTAGGGCAAGGAACTCAATATGGCGGAAGCATGGAGCTGAGAATAACTTCCGTTCCTTCTGGCTCTATATTAGTCAATATCCAGAACGACTCCAACATAGCAACTTCACAATGGGGTTATAATTCTATTGGCGGGGTGGTTTCAGTAGGGGTTTGGCAGCACGTTGCTGTAACGAAATTGGGAAACAACTTCAGCGTTTATTACAACGGGCTCATAATTAATTCAACCACTTTCCTTGGACAAGTCCAATTCAACACCCAGCCGTTGCTGATAGGAACAAGAATGGACAACTACAAGCACTTCGGAGGCTTCATTGACGAGCTAAGGATATGGAACAGGTCATTAACAGGCGCAGAAATCGCAGCATCATACCAATCGGGCAGGTACTTCGCCAACATATCTAACCTGAAAGAAGGCAACTACACTTACTTCGTGTGGGCTAACGATACGGCAGGAAACTTCAACTCTACGGTTAACAGGAACTTCATAGTGGACTACACGAAGCCTACGCTGGCTTATGCTGCTCCGACTGACTTAGATAACGCAACGGTTGGCGTGTTGCGGAATTACACTTACGTTAACTTCACTGTTTTGAATACTAACAGCCCTGTTGATACCGTGATAGTGAACTGGAACGGAACAAACGTAACGATAGATGACCCTTCGCTTGTGCTGGCTTTGGACTTCAACAACAACACGAATGATAGGAGCAGGTATGGCATCTCAGTAACTAATAATGGGGCTAATTGTTCATCTGCAATTGCAGGCAAATTCGGAGGAGCATGCCAATTCGGTTTCAACGGTGTTCAGACATCTTTAAACCTAAGCACGAATACTGTTCTGGATTTAAGAAACTCAACAACTATCTCAATATGGGTAAAGCCTGATTCTGCTATTTCCGAGCAAGGCCAGCAGATGCTAATTGGAAAGTCTCCAAACCAATTCAGGCTTTATTATGATGACCGGACAGGAAGCCAGGGCAGGATTATTTTCCACATGAATGGAGGCAATACGTCCCAAAGAGTGACAACTGGTTCTGGAACTGACATATCAAATAATGTTTGGTCTAACATAGGAATCACTTATGACAGGACTAACCTCAAATTGTACATAAATGGCATTTTAATATCATCGCAAGCTCAAGACCAACCGATTAATTCTAATCAAGGCGTACCTGTGCTTGTAGGCTATCAGCCACCAGAAGGGGACTTTTTCAACGGAACCATAGATGAAGTCCGCATATGGAACAGGTCTCTGTCAGCAGCAGAGATAAACGCCTCATACCAGGCAGAGCTGGGCAGATACTTCGCCAACTTCACCAACCTGAATGAGGGCAACTACACTTACTTCGTGTGGGCTAACGACACTGCAGGAAACTTCAACAGCACTGTCAACAGGAACTTCATCGTGGACTACACGAAGCCTGCGCCTGCATTCATTGCGCCTACTGATGCTGATAACGCCACTGTTGGGCTGGTGAGGAACTACACTTACGTTAACATCTCGCCCTCTGACTCTGCAAGCCCCCCTGACTCTGTAATAGTCAACTGGAACGGGACTAACGTCACGATAGTTGACCCTTCGCTTGTATTAGCTCTGGACCTTAACAACAACACTAATGACAGGAGCAGGTATGCGAATAGTGTAACTAATACTGGTGGGAATTGCAGCACACTGATAAACGGCAAATTCGGAGGGGGGTGTTCATTCTCAACTACAAACCAGTATCTTGACATAACAGCAGCAAGCTTCCCTAACCCAACTACTGTAATAACGATTATGGCGTGGGTGAATGTGACCAGCAATTATGATTGGCAGAGGGTTGTAGCAAGAAGCGATTGGGTTTCTGCGGGAAAGAACAGCTGGCTTCTTTACATTGACAGCGCAGGCAACGCCAAGTTCGCAGTGAGCAACGGCACAACACAATATAATGCGAACACTGGAAACGGCATCATAACAACAAACACGTGGCACCAGCTCACAGGCGTTTTCAACGGAACTCACGTAATGATTTATGCTGATGGAACACTGAAAGCAACAACCCAGGCATCACTCACAACCAACAACATAACACTCAGCAGCTTATCATACCTGAGAGTATCAGACACGACAGGAGCATCATTAAACGGGACCGCAGACGAAATACGCATATGGAACAGAAGCCTTTCATATGCAGAAATCAACGCCTCTTACCAGGCAGAACTCGGGAGATACTTCGCAAACTTCACCAACCTGAATGAGGGGAACTACACCTACTTCGTTTACATGAATGACACGGCGGGCAACTTCAACTCTACTGTCAATAGGAACTTCATTGTGGATTACACGAAGCCTACTATTGCTTTTGTTTCCCCTGCTGATGCTGATAACACTACTGTCGGATTGTTGCGGAACTACACTTACGTTAACTTCACGATTCTGAATACTAACAGCCCTGTTGATACCGTGATAGTCAACTGGAACGGCACAAACGTAACGATAGATGACCCTTCGCTTGTGCTGGCTTTGGACTTCAACAACAATACTAATGACAGGAGCAGGTATGGGAATAATGGAGTTAACGGGGGGGCTAATTGCAGCGCAACTGTTTCCGGCAGGTTTGGGGGGGCATGCAAATTTGACGGGACGTCAAGTGTTATTGATGCATCAAACTCAACAGCCTTGCGAAGCTTGAACGCAATGACTGTATCTGCATGGTTTAATGGCGGGTCTCAAACCGCAGCAAATCCGATAATAATCGGCAAATGGTCTAATAGCGCTGGGCCAACAGGCAATAAGTTCCACTTCGGGATATACAGCGGAAACAACTTCAGGTTCACCGCAGTTGTTGGCTCAACCCAGGCTGTTGCAAATGGCTCTTCAAACTATACAGATAACACGTGGCACAATGCGGTCGGCGTGTATGACGGGGCAGCAGTCAAGCTGTATGTTGATGGAAACCTGATTAATTCAACAGTCCTTACAGGAACCTTGAATTTCGGGGCAAATGACCTGGCTATTGGAGGCTCTGTCAATACAACTTCTCCTACTGATTACTTTACAGGCTTTATTGATGAAGTAAGGATATGGAACAGAACTCTGTCAGCAGCAGAAATCAACGCGTCCTACCGGGCAGAACTCGGGAGGATAAACGGCACAACGCTAAGTTACTTCGCAAACTTCACCAACCTTGCTGAGGGCAACTACACATACTTCGTATATGCAAATGATACGGCTGGCAACTTCAACTCTACTGTCAACAGGAACTTCGTTGTGGATTACACGAAGCCTACTATTGCTTTTGTTTCCCCTGCTGATAATGATAACACTACT
>JACPTE010000014.1 GCA_016192945.1 Candidatus Woesearchaeota archaeon | reverse complement strand
TTTGGCTTAACGCAATTTTACTAGTTGAAATGTCCTTTAAATACTGTTTAACAATCCACACTCTTTTCTCAAAAGTTAACTTGTACATAGCCATCACCCCCTGATGGCTAATACTAGCGAACTAAAAACGTGATAGCACACAGCATTGGATGACAGGAAAATTATTTAAACCTGTATCCAGCCCCCCGCCCGTATGAAAAAAGACCTTGTTAAGGCTTATGATGAGGTGAAGGGAAGATTCAAGCTGCCTGAATTCCAGCAGCTGGATGCTGAGTTTGAGATTTCTGAGCTGGAAGAGCCTGAGAACCTTGTGAGGGACATAAGGAAAAAAATTGCTGAGAAGATAGAGTTTTCATGCCAGCTTATGGAGGAAATCCTGCAGCCGGACACTACATTCTCAAACCTTTATGAAAGCAGGGTTTTTGATGAGGCGGGGAAGGCAAGGGTGTTCGGGCTTTACAGGAGGCTTATGAAAATAAGGAGGAGGTCCAACGTGCTTGAGATGCTGAATGATGATGCACAGGACAGCGCTTTCATCAATGAGGCTGTTTCTGCATGGAAAGGGCTGAAAGCCGAGTTAGTGTCAATTCTAAGTCAGCTTGAAGAGTCGTGGGATAGCGATTCTGAGCCTGCAGACAGGCAGGCATATTTCGGGTAGCTGCCAGTCTGCTCAGGGGAAAAGAGCCTGAATCAGGATTGTTGCATAGCTTCCTTTTGGAAGGTGAAACTCAAGCAGGCACTTCCTCATCCCGGGATTAAGCTCATCATCAGAGAATGAATGCTGGAAGTCGCCAGCTTTCGCGAGGAGTTCCCTTTCAGCCCCTTCAAATGTGAGCTGGGGGATGCTTCGTATTATGAAATTCCTTATGCCTATCCCGTCATCTCCAAGCAGCCTTGAAAATTCCTGCCCGATTTCAGGAGTGTAATCCCTGAAGTCAGTCCCAAACCCGACCAGAGGGAGCGAAATGTTCTTTACCTCAGACTCAGGGAACACGAGGGTTCCATGATGGCTTGCAGCCTCCCTGAATTTTCCTGACTCTGATTTTATGATGTGCGCAGCAACCCTGTTGAAGAGCGATGCCTGGTAGCTGTGGATGTAAAGGAACGCAAGCTTTTTTGGGACAATCTTCAACGCCCCTACATAATCCCTTGGATGGCTTTCCAGGTATGAGCTGATTGGATGAAAGCGTGTGTTGCTTGCAAGCATCAGGCCAGCTGCCTTGGCAAAATCCCGCCTCAATATTGCAGCCCCTACCTGTGAATTCCATGTTCCAAACCTCTGTGCTCCGAAATAGTTCGGGAAGAAGAAGCCCATTTTTCCAAGAAGGGCTATGTTTTCTTCAGCAGATGCCTTTCCTGTTTTGTCAATGTTCCTGACAGTTATTCTGAATATGTTGCCTTCAAGCGAGCCCATGGTAACTGGAACATTCCCCTGTCCAATGAATTCAAGCGAGATTCCTGGAATCCCCAGGCCTTCTGTCTTTTCAGGGTTCGCATTCCTGATTGAAACCAGCTGTGATGTCACTGCATTCCTGTCCTTAAGCCCTGCATAGCCAGTCCACTTGAATGGAACCTTGAGATTTATAGCGACTCTCTTCAGCGCATCAATAGTGTTGTATTCTCTCTTTTTAAGGAGAAAGTAGCTGTAGCCTGCTTTCCCATGGGATTCGGGGAGCTTTACAATTTCCTGCACTACAAAATCCTCTGGAATCCTTTTTATCTGGTGCATGAGGCATGGAAATGACAAACTTTATTTAATGCTATCCAGTCCAGCAGTGCATGAACAAGGGCATACCGAGCCTGAAGGACAGGCTGAAGCCTTATTACTTCAGGGCTTTTGCAGCTGCGCTGATAATACTGGCTGCAGTGTTCCTGTTCGGGCAGGGACTCAAGTTCATTGCTTTTGTGGCAGTGTTATTTATTGCGGCCAGCTTCTCAACTTTCTACCATAATTTTTTCAGGAGCCCGGTTAACTTTGAGCTCGTGAAATTCGCGACAATACTGTGTTCAGTAAGCTACGGCGCACCCGCCGGAATATCGGTTGGCGTGATGTCCACTATCGCTTCAAAAGTGATTTCAGAGAAGCTTGACCACACAGCAATTGTTTCGCTGGTTGGGATAATTGTGATAGCAGCTGCAGCAGCTGCCTTCAGGGAAACAGACATAGTTGTTTTGGGCATGGTACTGGTTGCAGGGTATCACCTTATGACCGCCCCGGTCCAGATGGCTCTTGGAGGAACCCTCTCTTACGGGGTTGTGTATGTAGGAACGAACATCCTTTTCAACCTTATTCTTTTTACGAGGATTGCGCCGTTCCTTGTGAAGATAATGTGAAGCTTTTTAAATAATGTTTTTAATCCTGCTTGCACGAGCCTGTAGCCTAATCTGGATTAGCCTGTCAGGGGCTCCAGCAAGGGCGACAGCCTCCTAAGCTGTAGGTTCGGGGTTCGAACAGGCAAATAACATTTGCTGCGGAAGTCCCCGCAGGCTCGCCTTTTCAAAATGAAAATCCCAATCGCCGCAAGCGGCGGGATATCAGCAATGAGTGTTGGGATTTTCAAAGCCCAAATCGAGCGCGATTGGGCCCAAGAACTCAAGGTTCTTTGGGTTGCTGGGAATTTCCCAGCAAATAATAACAGAGGCCGCCCCAAGGGGCGGGGTATCAGACCCAGCAACAAATGGAGTTCAGGGCGTATATCACTGAGGGCATGAGGATTTTTTACAAGTCCCTTCATAGGAGGCTGAGGGGGCACAGGAAATATTCTGGCAATGCCACAGAAATATGCAGGCAGGTCGTGGATGAGTGCTGGAACGGCAGGTTTTTCCAGACAAGCACAGGCCATTTCTGCCAGTTTTACTCCCGCGATTTCGGGATATGCGCAGACTCGCTTGTCAGGCTCGGATACCGGGATAATGTTATCAGGACTCTCGGATACGCCCTTGATAGGTTTTCCAGCCACAATGGCATTAAGGTGGCTATAACTCCCGGTGGAATGCCCTTTGACTTCCCATACTACGGCATTGACTCTGTGGCGTTTATTCTCAGGGCGCTGAGGGCGGCAGGCGCCAGGGAGCTGGTGGAAAAGCACAGGGATTTGCTTGAAAGGGAGATTCTGAGGCTGCATTCCGGATACATTGAAAAGGATACCGGGCTTGTGAGGAGGGATGTTACTGTTTCTTCAATGAAGGACTATTCAAGGAGGAAGAGCTCATGCTATGATAATTCAATGGCTGCCATGATTCGGGCTGATGCTGAAAAGCTACGCCTTGAAAACCCTTTCAGGGATTACAGCTACGGAAGGCTGCTTAGGGAGAATTTCTGGAATGGGAGCTATTTCCTGGATGACCTGAGCAGCCGCGAGTATGTTGCAGGGGACGCAAATATATTCCCATTCTGGACAGGGGCTGTTGTCTCAAAGGGCATGCTCAAGAGCGCAGTTGAATCAATAAGGCAGGAGGGCCTTGACAGGCCTTTCCCGCTGAAATACACTTCAGGCAGGGTGAGCAGGGACATGGTTTGGCACGAGTTTCTTGTGAAGGACTGGCAGAAGGACTCCATATGGAGCCAGATGGGGATAATTTACATAGGGCTTCTGAAAGGGGTTGACAAGGCTGATTTCAGGCGCAGCATGGGAATTTTTAAAGGGGTGATTGAGCAGAACAGGAACTACATGGAGGTTTTCACAAGCTCAGGGAAGCGGTTTAAGACTGCATTCTACCATTCAGACACTGGAATGCTTTGGGCATCAAACTATCTTGCATTGGTGGAGAATGTATGAAAAAGGTGTTTTTTCTCCCTATTCCGCTGATGCTTGGCCTGGTTCTCTTCATTATTATTGTAGGGGCTGCCGGGCTTGAGAACATAATCTCTGCCTTCAGGGAGTTCTCATTGAGTTACCTGGCAGCATTTCTGGCGGTTTCATTCGTGATAAACATGCTTTCAGTTTACAAGTGGCAGCTGATATTGAAGGGGCAGGGCCATAATGTCGGAATCCATAAGCTGTTCACATACAAGTTATCTGCCTTTTCAGTGAGCTACATAATGCCCTTCTCAAGGCTTATGGGAGAGCCCATAAGAGCGCTCCTGCTCAAGAGGCATGGCATAAGCACTGCAAAGGCAGTTTCATATGTCTTTCTTGACAAGTCGCTGGATATGGTGATGGACACGATAATGGCAGGAATAGTTATTGTAATCCTGCTTCTTGGATTCGGGCTCCCTGAAGCCGCAAGAAATATTCTCCTTATCCTTCTGGCAGTTATTGCAGCTGCAATCGGGCTGTTTTGCTTTGTTGCTGTTTCAGGACCCATGACTTTTCTTTCAAGGGTGTTTCCGGGGAAGCTTCTCAACCATTTCAGGGAAAGGCTTGTTGAGATTGACAGCATATTCGGTTATTTTCTGAGAAGAAGGAAGGCAACCCTTGCAAAGCTGATGGCAATAACACTCCTTCAATGGGTGCTTATAGCTGTTGAATTCAAGCTTGCAACAATGATTATAGGCTATAATGCGAAGCCGGCAGAGGTTCTGATGATGATGCTTGCAGCCGGGCTTTCCACAGTCGCTCCAATACCCGCAGGGCTGGGTGTCCTGGAGGCAGGGATGTTCTCTGTATTCTCAATGATAGGGGCAGGGGCGCATACAGGCATTGTGTTATCGCTCCTGATAAGGGCCAAGGACCTTATCTGGGTTTTTGTTGGCTTTGTTTTCCTCTCTCACGAGGGAGTGAATACCCTGCAGGCAATAAGAGCAGAAAGGAAATATCGTAAATTGCGGTAATTCTCTATATGTATTCAAACTTCTCGTGGAAGACTTCCATGTCTGGCATGAATGTTTTCAGCTCAAGGTATTTCTTCAGCATGCCCTGGAACCTGAATGCCTCCCTGTAAAGGTCTTTTTTGTGGTCTTCAAGCGTCCTTTTGAGAATCCTCTGCTTGAAATACTGCTCAATATACTTTAGAAGGAAGTGCTCTTTCCAGCTCCCTCCGGTCTCTATCTCTATGTACGGCTTTATTATTAGCCTCATCTCGCCGTGCTGGGCCTTTATCTTTTTGCCATCTTTCATTATCTCCACATCAGTCATCTGTATCACGTTGAAGTCCACATCCATCCTATACCTG
Organism: Candidatus Woesearchaeota archaeon; assembly: GCA_016192945.1. GTDB lineage: Archaea > Nanobdellota > Nanobdellia > Woesearchaeales > UBA10216 > JACPTE01. Next base: position 7,204 of record JACPTE010000014.1, on the reverse strand, counting down.
TAATAGCTGCTGCCCTGGAAGAAGAAGAATGGCTGTTTCTGGAGCCTCCACCAGATTCTTATCTCGCGATGCGCAGGGCTGAATGTAGTGCCCCTTCGCTCCATGTACATGATTTCCATGTTCTGATGTGCAAGGTCTCCCTCAAGGTCCATCCATCCGTTCTCCATAAGCCAGTAGTGCATTACCCTGTACAGGTACTGCATAACCCAGACATCCTTGTAGATTATCTCAAAATCAGGATAGGTTATCTTCTGGACCATGAGCCTTTTTTTGGAATAATAATTTATAAACCTTTCGTAATTACCCATTGTAAAATGCTGATAGGAATAGTCGGGAAGCCCTCATGCGGAAAAAGCACGTTTTTCAAGGCGCTTACATTGGCAGAGGTGGCTATAGCCTCTTACCCATTCACTACAATCAAGCCGAACAGGGGTGTTGGCTACGTCAGGGTTAATTGCGCTGACAGGTTTTTTGGTGTGCAGTGCAATCCCAGGGAGGGTTACTGCCTGAATGGGGAAAGGTTCGTTCCTGTTGAGCTTCTTGATGTGGCAGGGCTTGTCCCAGGCGCCCATGAAGGCAAGGGGCTTGGCAACCAGTTTCTTGATGACTTAAGGCAGGCTCACGTGCTGATTCACATAATAGACGCATCAGGCTCTACAAATGAGAGTGGCGAGCCTGTTCCAGCAGGCTCGCATGACCCTGCAAGGGACATAAGGTTTCTTGAGAACGAGCTGGACTTGTGGTACCTTTCAATTCTTAAGAAGCCCTGGGAAAAGTTCTCCAGGCAGGCGTTTGTTGAGAAAAAGAAGGTCAACATAGCCATCGCCAGGCAGTTTTCCGGGCTTAACGCCACTGAGTCAATGGTTGCCGGCATAATAGACGCCCTTAAGCTTGACTCTGAAAACGCCACCAGGTGGTCTGGGGATGAGCTTCAGGGCTTTGCAACAGAGCTGCGCAGGAGGACAAAGCCGATGATTATAGCAGCCAACAAGGTTGATGCCCCTGCAGGAAGGGACAATTTTGAGAGGCTTAGGCAGATGTTCCCCGAATACAAGGTTATCCCCTGCAGCGCAGAATCAGAGCTCGCCCTTAAGGAGGCTGCAAAGAAGGGGATGATAGAATACGCCTCTGGCAACAGCAGCTTCTCAATAAGGGATGAATCATTGCTTAGCCAGCAGCAGCTTAACGGGCTCAGCTTCATAAAGGAGAGCGTGATTGACAAATATGGGAGCACTGGAGTGCAGGAAACCCTTAACAGGGCTGTGTTTGATGTTCTTAAGCTGATAGCTGTTTTCCCAGGCGGCCTTAACAAGCTCTCTGACCAGTACGGGCGTGTTCTGCCTGACTGCTTCCTTATGCCTCCGAACTCAACATCGCTTGACTTTGCATTCAGGATACACTCAGACATAGGCAACAGCTTCATCCGTGCTATAGACGTAAAGAAGCGGCTGGCAGTGGGAAGGGAGCACATCCTGAGCAGCGGGGATGTTATAGAGATAGTGAGCGCCAAATAATAGTAATGGTAGAGGAACAAAAAAATGCAAGACACCAATCATCTTTACATGCTTCCGAAGCCTATGGAATTGCCGCTTTTACCAAGCCCTTCAGCCAGCATTCAGCCACAGGGAAATCCGGTTAAGCCAGAAGACCCCCTTGAAGCCATAATCAGGTATGCAATGGATGCTGGAAACCCCATACTTACCCGGATAGCAAGGGCATTTGTCCATGCTGCAACTGCCCCTGTTGCTGCCGGCTCAGGAACCAACTATGCAGATCCAGGCTATGAGTTGGAGGATATCGCTTTAGAAGGGGGAAGGCTTCAAGTCCGCATAAGGGACGACACAAGAGGTGGCCTGCTTATGTCCAGGGTCAAGGAAGACTTTCAAGATGCTATCTACTTTCTCCTGAAAGACCAGCATAATATAGAGGCAACAGTTACTCGAAGAGGAAATGCTGTGGTTATTGCTGCCAAGCCAATTGAAAGCAAACACAGGGAAACAGCTATCATGTTCCTGGAGCTATACCGGCTAATCCTGGAGTCCCAGAACCATCACTCTTGACACAATGGAAACAATAACTATATAAATAAAAGCCTCATCAGGGAACCTTATGGTGTACGACAAGCTGATGGTGCTGGATGTCCTAAAGCCCCATGAGCCATCAATACTTGAGCTTTCAAAGAAGCTGAGCAGCGTGGCTGGAGTCGGTGCAGTTGATATAACTATAGTGAGCGTTGACAGGCGGGTTGAGACTGCAAAAGTCACTATAGAGGGTGGGGACTTCCAGTATGACAAAATCCTGAAGGTAATCAATGACTACGGGGCAACAGTCAAGAGCATAGACCGCGTTTCATTCGGGAAGAAGCTAACCAGCCCCTGATGCTCACCAATAAAAATGATTTCTGAAATCAAGGAAAAGATAAAGCTATTGAAGGACTATAACAAGATTGCCAAAATAGACAAGATAGCACGGCGCTATTTTGTAATGAACACCTTTGACGGGGTCCTGGCAATACTGGGAGTGCTTCTTGGAAGCTTCATAGTCAATTCTGAGCCCAGGGTTGTTATAAGCACTGGAATTGGCGCGGGCGTTGCAATGGCTGTTTCAGGCATCTGGGGGGCTTACCTGACTGAGAGGGCTGAAAGGGATAGGGAGATTAAAGAGCTGGAAAGGGCGACGCTCTCCAGGCTTAGGGAAACAAAGATAGGCCGGGCTGCAAACGCTGCCGTGCTGGTCATAGCGCTGATTGACGGGCTTGCCCCCTTCCTGGCAGCAATAATAATTCTGGCGCCATTCCTGTTGTTCTCATCAGCGCTCTCATCAAGCCAGATGTACATAATTTCAGCCTCCATGGGCTTCGGGATTCTCTTCATGCTGGGCGTATTCCTAGGTAGGATGTCCAGGGAGAGCATCCTGAAAAATGGCTTGATAATGATACTTGCAGGAATAGTGTCAGGGGCTGTCAGTTTTCTTCTCCTAGGGGGCAATGCAGCAGCTGCGCGCGCATAAGATGCATGAGCTAAAGCCGATTCCAGGAAGGGAACAGTTGAGCATAAAGGATGAATTCGTGAGCAGGTATAGGGCTCTGCTGGGAAAGGATTTTGATGAGTTCATGAGGTATTCCACCTCATTCATAAGGCGCAGCATAAGGGTGAACACGCTCAAGATTCCAGTTGCCGGGCTGAAGAAGAGGCTTGAGTTAGAATGGGAGCTTGAGCAGGTCCCGTGGTGCAGGGAGGGATTCTGGATAAGGGGAAAAAGGCTTGACATCGGCAACCTTGTGGAGCACTTGCTGGGATATTTTTATGTCCAGGAGGCAGCCAGCATGATACCCCCTCTCGCCCTGAATCCTGAGCCTGGCGAGGTTGTGCTTGACATGTGCGCAGCCCCAGGCAGCAAGACAACACAGATAGCCGCGATGATGCAGAACAAGGGTGTCCTTATTGCCAATGACATAAGCGGCGACAGGATAAAGGCGTTAGGTTTGAACCTTAACAGGGCAGGGGTTTCCAATGCCATCATAACCCACTCTGCAGGCCGCTCTTTCCAGCAGGCCGGGTTTGACCGGATTCTTGTTGATGCCCCCTGCTCTGCAACAGGCACTGTAAGGAGGAATTTCAAGGTTCTCCAGCAGTATAGCTACGGCATGGTCAGGAGGCTCGCCTCAATGCAGAGGGGGCTTATAGGCAATGCATACTCCCTGCTAAAGCCTGGCGGGGTTCTTGTGTATTCAACCTGCTCTATGGAGCCTGAGGAGAACGAAGGGGTGGTTGATTACCTCCTGAAAAAAGAAGAGTCTGCAAAAATTGAGGAGTTTGAGCTGAAAATCAGGAGGGCCGAGCCAATACTCAATTTTGATGGTTTTGAATATGATGCGGGCATCAGGGATTGCCTGAGGATTTGGCCCCAGGATAATGACACAGAGGGATTTTTTGTTGCCAGGATTATTAAGAAAGGATAGCTCCTTCAAAATAGCTTATTCATTCCCAAGCACACTGCTCATTATCTGCTCTATCTCTGCCCTTCCCACAGCGCACCCGTTCAGCTTGACTCCCCAGAGGACGCTCTCAAGAAGCCTTCTCCTGAGCTCAGGCGACGGGTTTTTGCAGCGCTCAATATACCGGTTTATTATTCCGAGCTCAAACGCAACAGACACAAGCTCAACTGAGCGTATTACCTTTATCCCATTTACTTTTTCTTTCAGCTTTTCCAGGTTCGCGGAATTCACTTTTATCCTGGTGTGCAGCCTTGACTGCATCAGGTTGGCAATGTTGCCAGGGGCTTCTATAAGCTCCCTTGTTGTCCTCTCGTCTATCACCACTGCGTCTGCTCCAAGTGACAGGACAGAGGCGAGTGTTGACATCTCTCCCTGGTGGACTATCTTCAGGCTCTGCCCCTTTGCAGAGAAGCAGTTGTTGGCAAGCTCCAGAAGCTCGTTTGTCAGCGATTCGGCCTCATGGCTTTTGTAAATGCTGAGTATGTTGCAGTCAATCTCTGCCTGCACCTGGAGCGCCTCAAACTCAAACCGCCTGATATTCATGGGCCTGTCAACAAGCTCGGCCTTTACAGCCTCAGTGATGCAGAACTCCCCCTTGAACTGCCTCTTAAGGGGCTCAATAACCCAGAGGAGGTTATTCATTGTAAGGCTGATTACAGGCCCTGCATCAAAGATTAGTGTTTTCATCTCAGGAAAAGCCGCCTCGCGAAGTTGAGCCTGTCATTCACATCACTGATTCCTGCAGTGTCGCTTATCTTTGTCTTGCCCACATAGCTCATGAGCTCCCACTGGGATATGCCCAGCAGGTTGGCTGCCTGGGCAATTGAGATTCCGTGATAATAAAGCTTGGAGCCCTTCTTGATTTCAGCCCTTTCAATGACATCCTGTATGTAATGCTTGAACTTTGAGTCCTTCCCGGCAATGAGCCTGCTCAGCCGCCTGATAACGCCCTTGTATTTCTGCAATTCATCCCTTTCCAGATGCTTTCCTGCATGCTTAAGCAGCTTTACAACCGCGCCGGTGTTCAGGGACGGGACATCATAAACTTTGTAAAGGGAATAAATAATCACTGCAATGCTGATTGAGTCTTCATCCTGGTAAATGAAGGAGTTGTGTATTGTGTGGTCGCTCAATTCCTTGAGCTTGACAGTGTCTCCCCTGGCAATGCTCATTTCAGTTTCTTTTAAGACAGCAAGAATATCCTTCTTGACCTGCGGAATCATCAGGCACTCTCTTTTATTCAGCTATATTTAAAATTTGCTGATTAACCCCCTAAAACAGCCTCACCACAATATTTTTATATTGAGCGCAGGAATGTCTTGTGCCATAAGAGGGCGGATAATGATAAGCATTGTTAACCAGTTCATCAAGAAAGTTTTTGACAGGCTGTTCGGGAACAAGAAGCACATAAAGATTGGCCTTTACGGGCCCCCAAACGGGGGAAAGACGACCATTGCCAACAGGATTTGCACTGACTGGCTTGGCGAGGAGATGGGGCAGGTGAGCCACATTCCCCACGAGACCAGGGAAGTTAAGGTGAAGGAGCAGATTAACATAAAGTCAGGCAGGAAGGAGCTTTCATTCAGCCTGGTTGACACTCCCGGAATAGCAACAAAGATTGATTATGAGGATTTTGTCAAGGCCGGGCTTTCCACAAGGGAGTCCAAGAAAAGGGCGAAGGAAGCCACCAAGGGAGTGATAGATGCGATTAAATGGCTTGATGAGATGGATGCTGTCATAGTTGTCCTTGACTCTACAAAAGACCCTTACTCCCAGGTTAACATAACGATAATAGGCAACCTGGAAGCGAGGAAGATACCTGTCCTGATTGTAGCCAACAAGGTTGACCTGAAGAAATCCAACATCAAGAAGCTGCAGGCAGCATTCCCCCAATACGAGGTCATTGGAGTGTCTGCAAAGTACGGGACCAATATTGACAGGATGTATGAGGCGTTTTTTACAATTGCAAGATGATAACCCTCCAGTTTATACCATATTCAGACATTGAAAACCTGACTCCTGAAAAGAGGATAAAGAAGCTTCTGGATGTGGTGAAGGAAGACAGGATACTCCTGCTTGAGGGCAGGCTCGCCAAGGAAGAGGAGGCCGGCCTGATAAGGACCACTATGGAGGCAATCAACGGAAGGTTCAAGGGGATTGAGATTTCTGTTGTTTCTTCAAACAGCAAGGGGCACGGGCTTCTGAAAAAGATTCAGAAGAACATTGTTGAGCTGCTTTCAGGCCCGAGGAGCGGCATAACAATAATAGGCCCTGCTACGATTGTAAAGGAGATAAAGAAGGACCCTGACAAGATTCAGCTCCTGACTGTTGAGGCCAAGAGGAACGGCCTTAATGGGAAGCGCAAGAGGAGGAAGTGAGCCCAAATGCCTCACCAATGCGTTAGGTGCAATACTCTGTATGACGAGAAGGCAGGCGAGGTGCTGAAGGGCTGCTCATGCGGGGGCAAGCTTTTTTTCTTCATCAAGAAGGAAAAGCTTGAGAAGATGAGGGAAATGGCTATCAGCCTCACAAGCAGCGAAAAAGCCCAGATAGAGCAGGATGTGCGGGAGATTATTGGGGAAGAGGGAGAGGGATCTGATGAGCCTGTTTTCCTTGACCTTGAGACAATAAGGGTGCTTAAGCCAGGGAAGTATGAGCTGGACCTGGTTCAGCTATTCAAGAACGAGCCGCTGATTTACAAGATTGACGAGGGCAAGTACGTTATTGATCTGGTAAGGAGCTTTGGCCTGTCAAAGAAGGGCGATGAGTGATTATTTTTAGGGATGGGGGATTAATAAGTGGTTTATTTCAATTATAAAAAACAAAATGTTTTTGGTGGACTATGGTTGGGTTCAAGTAAATCTAAGCCATCTTGCCCAAAAACTATTCGAGACCAGTTGAGAGTAAAATGGTGGAAGGGTAAATATGAGGGGTCTTGTTTTTGCTGTGGGAGAAAATTAAGTTATGAACACGTAGAAGCAGGTCGCATAAAAGCAGGTGGAAAATACACCATTCCAAATACTAGACTTATTTGTAAAACTTGTAACAGAGGAATGGGAAAAACTAACTTAAAGGTTTACGTGAAAAGAAATTATCCAGAAAGATATGAAAAATATTTCGATGAGGATGTTAAGAAAGAAACAAAGAAAAAATCACCGATAAAAAAACCAAAAGATGACACTATCTTTGGAAGAAAAGTTTTTGGAC
>JACPTE010000041.1 GCA_016192945.1 Candidatus Woesearchaeota archaeon | reverse complement strand
GATACGGTTTCCGTTCTCAAAAACAGAAAATTTATATCCTTCATAGGGAAACAGGTTTCTTAAGACCGAATAGAGGGTTTCCATCCTCTCTAAAGGGAGGGTGGTTATCCTTAATTTTTATCCCAAAACGGGAGAAGAAACTTTATTATGAACTGCATCCAGATGAAATATCCGTAGGCATTATTTTTCTTAAGATATTCCAAGTACATTTCTTTTAATTCCTGGCTGTTCTTATCTTTCAGGATTTTGCTTGCCATCGTTTTTGCCATTTCCATATATTCCTGCCCGGTTTTCATGAACATTTTTTCAAATTCTTCATAATTATCCGGATTTTCAAAATACTTTCTCTTTAATGCCGATACAAAATTATTCCATTTACCTTCATCAATATAGCATGCTTCGTTTCCATTTTCAGGTATGTAAACCTGCTCGTAGAATGATGCCGGAACAATGTGCTTATTTGAATGGCTCAGGCACTTTATTGATAATTCAGTATATTGGACTCCGTATTCCCTGGATATTATTTTCTTCCAAACAGGTTTCTTTTTAATTTTAAGCGTAGTTATTGGTCGCGCTTGCAAGATATATAATCCGTTTCCCATTCCTATCGCCCATTCCACATCCTGGGGGAATTTGCAATATTCCTCTATTTTTTTAACTGTTGATGATATTTCCTGTATTTCTTCTTCATTCAGAACTGAAGAATTTCCCCTAATATGGATTTCCTTTATCTTTTGCGTATTTTTATCAACCAAGTAATTATCAGGAGTAGTTTGCCCTGAAACAACAGCCTCTCCAAACCCGCTTGCAGCTTCAATTACTATCTCTTTTTCGCTGTTGCTTACTGGATTCACTGAAAACGCGACTCCTGCTTTCTTTGAATCCACCATTTTTTGGATCACAACAGCCATATGAACTTTCATATGGTCAACCTGTCTTTGTGCCCTATAGTAGATGGCTCTTGCTGCAAACAGGGAGGCAAAACAGTTCTTGACAGAATCTATAAGGCTTTCTTCATTTACGTTAAGAAAAGTATCCATCTGGCCTGCAAAAGACGCTTCTTTTTGGTCTTCTGCAGTAGCTGAACTCCTAACTGCAACTAAAAATCCTAATTTTCTGCCGCAATCAATTATTTCCTTTTGAACAATGCCAGGTAAATCTGCAGAAATTATCAAATTTTGAATGTTATTGCTTGCTTCTTCCAGTTCAACTGAATTTTCAACATTCAGAGTTGATAAAATATCATGAATTGGTATTTGAAGCTTTCCAGAAATTTCCTTATAGACAGCTGTAGTAACTACAAAACCTTCTGGAACTGAAAATCCTGCTTTTTTCATCTCTCCCAGCTGAGCACCTTTTCCACCAACAATAAGAACATCAGACTTTCCAATATCTTTTAACCAAATGACATTATTCATTCTTCCCTGAAAAATTCATCTTGCCTCAATCCGAGCTCTTTCCTCACGCTTATTATTCTTTTTACATATTCCTTGTAAATCTCTTTTGGCTTGTGTAAAAGATAGAACCCTTTAGCATTTTGATACAGTGAACAATCAAAAACGTCAGCGTCCTTGGCCAATTCAACATAAGGATTGCCCGTGTATGCCTGTTTTTCGCTATGATGGGCTATTGCTTCAGTAATCAGGCCTATTTCTTCCCGACTAAAATAGCCTGACTCCTCAAGCATCTTTTTAGCTATCTCGGCCCCTCTTTTTGCGTGGTCCTTGTAGCTGCCTTCAACGATAACCGCAATATCGTGCAGAATGCATATTATTTCTGAAAGCTCAATATCCAGGCTTCTCTTCTGCGCAAGTATCCTGCCTACCTGGCAACACCCTGAAGAATGCTTCAATTCCCAAACAAAAGAGCTTTCCCGAGTTTCATCTGGAATTTTGCTTTCCAGAATCAATTCTACCACTTTTCGCTGAATTTTCTCTGACCTGGTTAATTCGCTGCCTTTAAAGTGATGAAAATCCTTGAGCATACAGCATAGGATAAGGACTGGCTACTTAAATTTTTGCCTGTATATACAGCCGCACCCAAACAAACTTTTTATAGTGCCGGGTTTCGCCATGCGAGCGGGATTTAATATTCGGATAAAAATCGTAAATAGCTCAATTTACGATAAAACATGGGGATTGGGTTGAACGTGTTGGAAGGGGAGTTTACAGAGGACGAGAAAAAGATACTTGAGCAGTTCGCATCAAACACTGAAAGGAATGTGTTTGCCCTGATGAACCTGCCAGAGGTGATAAAGGGGGCTCTGTTCTCCAGATACAGCAGGTCCATGAAAAGCCTCAGAAGGCTGCTACTGGACGAATTCATAAACTCTGCGGAGATAAACTTCAAGGATTTTGCCGGGCAGGAACAGGGGGCTGAGCTTAAGGCGGCAGTGCAGAAGGCTCAGGGATTCTACGACAGGATACTTGACGGGTACGGTGATGACAGCGTAGGCGAACTTGGGGGAGCCCACATTGCCTGCGAATACATATCAAATGTTGCTGCAAAGTTCATTGAAGACTCAAGGATTGGGGGAAGCCCGCTTGAAAAGTCAACCAGATATGTATGGTTCAACAACAAGGTTAATGGGGAATACCTGTTCTACAAGGAGCCCAGAATAATGAAGAGCAGCCACGCCAACACATACCTGGCTGTAAACAGGCTGCTTTTTGACACTTACAGCAGGCTTATTGAGCCGATGACAAAATATGTTGTTGATAACTTCCCTCTTGATGAGTTTGAATTCCTTGACCAGCCATCCAAAGCCAGCATCATGTTCAAGGACATAGCCGATGAAAAGCTCAGGAAAAGGGCTTCAGCAGCATATAACTCATCTGTCAAGGCAAAGGCATGCGATGCATTAAGAGGGCTGCTGCCTGCAAGCACCCTCACAAATGTGGGGATTTTTGGAAATGGAAGGTTTTTCCAGGGGCTTTTGACAAAGATGTACTCAAGCAGCCTCACAGAGATAAACATTCTTGCAGGCTCAATGCACAACGAGCTTAATGCAGCCATACCCTCTTTCGTGAAGAGGGCAAAAAGGAATGAATACCTTGAAACCGTGAACCAGAACATGAGGAGCCTCACTGAAGGCATCCTTAAAGAAGACAAGCCCGAGATAACAGGGGCTGTCTCACTTGAGCATTATGACAAGGAAACAGAAACAGAGATGATTGCGGCAATGCTTTACCCGCACTCAAGGATGCCAATGAGGCAGATAAAGCAGAAAATCAGGGGGATGAGCCTTGCTGAGATGAAAAAAATAATTGACACATATGTCTCAAAAAGAAGGAACAGGAGAGACAAGCCCGGAAGGGCACTTGAGCACACCTATTACACATTTGACATGCTTACAGACTTCGGGATATACAGGGATTTGCAAAGGCACAGGATGATGACCCAGCAGAGGCAGGCTCTTACGACAATACACGGATATGTAACCCCCGAGGAAATAGAAAAGGCAGGGCTCAGGGAAGAATATGACTACTGCATGCAGGAGGCAGAAAAGGCGTATAACCAGCTATGCGGAGAGTTTCCATCAGAGTCGCAGTATATAGTGCCAATGGCATTCAAGGTAAGGTGGTATGCCAAGCTAAACCTGAGGGAGGCATTCCACCTAATTGAGCTCAGGTCAACTCCGCAGGGCCATCCGGGATACAGGAGGATAGCCCAGGAAATGTACAGGAAAATAGAATCAGTCCATCCTGCACTGGCATATTACATGAAATTTGTTGACATGAACGACTATCCTCTGGGAAGGATAGGCTCTGAACTGAGAAAAGAGGAGAAACGGGAGCTGTTATCAGGCTAAGAGCCAACAACCCTCAATAAAAGAGGGGCTATTCTCGTGAAAAGGACAAAATTCAGGACTATATTGGTCCCAATATAAACTGATGCAGAGCCTATGTTCTCCCCAAACAAGAACACGAAGGGCAGGATAATCAGGTAATAGACAATTACAAGCATAACCCCGAGAACAGCAATATCTGCTGTCCTGAATACGCTGGCAAGAACAGCCACAACCACAATTGCAGCCAGTGAAGTCAGCGTGTCCTGGTCAAGCCTTCCAGAAAGCGCCCTTCCAATAGCCACAGAAGAAACGCCTATGATAACGCCTGCAACAGCCCCATAAGCAACGCTCCCGACAACAGTAAAAAGCTTCACCAGCTCAAAATTCACAGGGCTCCTGAAAAAAGCGTGATAAAAGGTTGACAGGGACGCCAAGACAATAAATGCAGCAACAATAAGAACAGGCTTTATGCTCCTCCCGAAGATTATCAGGAAAACAAGGAGAAGAATTCCTATGGCAGCATGCCTCATATACTTTCTTCTTAACCCATGAAACCACTTAACAATCCTTTTCATACCCATCAGCATGTGGTTTTCGCAAGAATTTAAAATATTATAGGAAATCTCGCAACAGGCAAAACTAAAATTTTATATACGACATAATCAGAAGGAAAATAAGATACAGAGGGGTAACTTGTCAGAACTTAATTTGTTTGACCTGGCGCTTGTTATAATAGCAGCCACAATAATTGCTGGAATCTCCGGGAAATTCAAGCAACCGCTTATATTGGGCTATGTCCTTGCAGGCATACTAATAGGCCCTGTACTGAGCCTTGTAAGCAACACAGAGCCCATAAAAATACTCTCAGAGCTCGGAATAGCCCTCCTGCTTTTCATAATCGGACTGGAGCTTGACCTCAAGAGAATAAAGCAGGTGGGATTGCTCTCGTCACTCATAGGGACAATACAGGTGATTGTAACTGCAATCGCAGGCTACGCAATATCCCTGCTTCTCGGATTCAACACTACCCAGGCAGTCTACATAGGCATAATAATCTCGTTCTCAAGCACCATGATAGTAACAAAGCTGCTTGGGGAGCAGAAGGAACTTGAATCCCTCCATGGAGAGCTTGTGCTTGGAATACTAATCGTGCAGGACATACTGGCTGTAATTGCGCTGACTGTCATAACAGGGGACTCAATAACATCCAAAACAGCACCAATGCTGCTCCTGAAGATGGGCCTGCTCCTTATTGCATCATACATACTATACAGGATACTCCCCGTATTCCTTGAAGAGGCAGTCCAGTCAACTGAACTGATATTCATAAGCGCCCTGACAACAATGTTTGTTTTCGCGTCAATATCCCAACTGCTGATACACAACTTCCAGATAGGGGCTTTCATGGCAGGAGTTGCGCTCAGCACCACAAGATTCCACCACGAGATAACAGGAAGGGTAAAGCCCCTAAAGGACTTCTTCCTTGTAATGTTTTTCGTGACCCTTGGAATGCAGATGGTTTTCAGCGGATTCCAGAGCATCATCCTGCCGCTGGCTGTCCTGATGGCAGCTGTCCTCATAATAAAGCCGCTGCTGATATACCTGATAGTGAAAAGGTTCAAGTACAGCAACAGGACATCATTTTTTGCAGGAGCACAGCTGGCGCAGGTAGGGGAATTTTCTTTAGTTCTGGCGGCAAGCGGAATGCTCCTTGACCCAAAAAACATAACACAGCCTATATTCTCAATGCTGATAGTGCTTACAATAACAACCATGGTGCTGACAGCATATGTAATAAAGTATGATGACTGGCTGTACAGCAGGATTTTCTCAAAGCTCCTCATTCGCCTTGGAAAAGACACCAAGGAGGAATACACCCAAATAAAGGAGAGGATGAGAAACCACATAGTTATATTCGGGCTGCACAGGATGAGCGAGAGAATCATCTCAGCCCTGCAGGAAAAAAAGAAAAAATTCGTTGTTGTGGACCACAACCCTGAAAAGGTAAAGAACCTGCTTCAGAGGAAAATCAGCTGCATCTGCAGCGACATGACAAACCCAGAGGCCTACGAGCAGCTGAACATTGCGGAAGCCAGAATTGTCATATCAAGCGTTCACAACGTCACAGCAAACATAATCCTTATCAGAAAAGTCAAGCAGGAAAACAACAGGGCAATAGTAATGGTAGCCAGCAACGACGAGGCTGAAGCTGCAAGGCTTTACGAGGCAGGAGCAGACTTTGTGATAATACCCCTGATACTTGGCGGCCAAAAAGTGGTGGATTACCTCACCCACCTGAAGCCAAAAGAAATAGTCATGTGGGGAAAGAAATACTCTGAAGAGATAAAAAGCCACCTGAAGGAAAATAGCGGCAAAAATTAAAATTTAAGCTGATTACCTAGTTACAGTCTCAATAATTTTATATGCGAGCACACCATAAGCAATGAGCTTTGCTGTTTCCATACCAGCAACAGCCACATATCCAAAGGGAGTTTTGTCTTCAGGCATCATGTTCTCAAAAAAGCCGAGGGGGGCCATCTCTTTTATAAGAACGACTGCACCTGTCTTATCTTCATCTTGTTTAATTTCAAGCCTATGAACCAAATCAGAAAGTACCATTTTCAAAACTTCTTGAACTGAGCTGCCGAGTCAATCAGGTCTATATGGCCCAGGAACAGCGCCCTGCAGCAATACCTTTCAAGCCCAAGCCCATCAAGGACCTTTTTTCTATCCTCGCCCTTCTGCAGCCGCTCATTGAACTGCTCCCACAAGTGGGCAACCGGCTTTCCGCAACTGAAGCATCTCATCGGGATTATCATTTTAAACGAATACTGTATTTGCACTAACGATATGATTTTTGTACTTTTGAGCGTGCCTTCCCTGCACTATTCGGCTTCCTGTCCTCTCTCTGCCTGACATCAGCAATAAGCATATGCCTGTCGTATTCAAGGAACTCCTGTTCAAGGTTCTTGTCCCTTGAAAACTCAACAAGGGCCTTGGCAATGGTAAGCCTGGCTGCCTCAGCCTGGCTGAACTGGCCTCCTCCAACAACGCTGATGCTTATATCAACCTTGCCTGCATAATCCCCTGCTATCATCAATGGCTCCATTATCTTCATTCTGGCAAGCTTCGGCTCATAGCTTTCAACAAGCCTGCTGTTGATTTTAACTACGCCCCTGCCAGGCCTTAAAACTGCCCTGGCTACTGCCTTTTTCCTTTTCCCGGACACATTGATTATTTTTGCCGCGCTCATTTGTTGCTGGGTCTGATACCCCGCCCCTTGGGGCGGCCTCCGTTATTATTTGCTGGGAAATTCCCAGCAACCCAAAGAACCTTTGGTTCTTGGGCCCAATCGCGCTCGATTTGGGCATTGAAAATCCCAACACCCATTACTGATACCCCGCTGCTTGCGGCGATTGGGATTTTCATTTTCCAATCAACCTGCAAAGCTCCTTTACAGTCACGAAAGCGAGTGTTGAATCCCCTGATATAAATGCTTTTTGAATTCTCTGGAATTCTGCGGCATTAATCCCTTCAGGAGCCCCAATGAAGCATTTTACCCTCTTGAATGCCGCCTTGCCTCTTGCTCTTTTCCACGGAAGCATTCCCCTGATAGTCCTCCTTACAAGCATATCAGGCCTTCTTGCTATGAAGGGGCCTTTTGTAGGCTGGCCCAATTCAAGCCTCTTCCTGTACTTGCTGACAATATCCCTCTTCCTTCCAGTGATAACTGCCTTCTCACAGTTCACAACAAGGATATCCTCTCCGGAAAGGGCCTTTTTTGCAGCTATAGTGCAAACCCTTCCCAGTATTGAGTTCTGAGCGTCTATTATCATCCTATAATCCTCACGTTCTTCCCATCAGGATTCTGCTGCATAAGCTCTGCAATGGTCAAAGCCCTGGCGTTGGCCCTGCTGATTTTATCAACAGCCTGCCTTGAAAACTGCCATGCGGCTATTGTTATGCTCTTGTCAAGGTTCCCTTCACTCAGGACCTTCCCCGGGACAATTATTATTTCTCCGCTTTTTGTATAGCGGTTAATCCTTGACAGGTTGACTGAGCGCCTGTTCCTTGATGGCCTTTCAAGGTCATCAGCTATCCTCCTCCAAAGCATGATGTTGTCACTATAAGCCTTCTTCTTAAGCTCGGTGATGAGCTGCTTCAGTTGCTCGTTTGTTGGCCCTGTTCTCATTTTATTGTAATTTTAATCTAGTTTATC
>JACPTE010000039.1 GCA_016192945.1 Candidatus Woesearchaeota archaeon | reverse complement strand
CTCTGACTTGCACCACGCGTCTATAGGCGTGTACCTGTGGGTTGTGCTTAGCGCCTGCGCCTCCCTTCTGCATATGTCGCCGAGTTTCCTGACAACCCTTCTTGCATCCTGTGTTTTGAGCTTGAACAGCCCTTCAACATCTGTATGCACCAGCTCGTATCTCTCGCCTATTCTTGAGAATGCCTCTTTTAGCTCTGCTTCAGCTATTCCCTTGTGGTTGGGGTCGTAAGTGACCAGGAGGTTTGTTGTGCCTGTGAGCACTTTTGCCATTACCGGCTTTGCAGCCCTTGATTTTGGAAATGCCCTTTTAGGGGATTTTGATTTGAGAGCAGTGACTCGCGGTTTAGAACCAGCTGACTTGGCAGGCTTTGCCTTCCTGGAAGGCTTTTTCCTGGATGTTGCTGCCCTGGCTTTTGGTATGGCTTTGTGTTTCTTGGCCATTGGATGTCACCTATCTTATATATCCATATCTGCCTTTCTGAGTATTTATAAGTTTCGGTTTTGCCAGTATCTCCTATCCGTATTCTGTTGGAACCCCGAAGGTGAGCTTTTCATTCTGCAATAGTTCCAATTCTGGTTTTGGAAGCGTGCGTATTATCTGCATTGCTGGTTCCCTTTCTTCAGGCCTTATTGTTCTGAGGAGCTCTTCTTCAGTTACCCATCTTGTTTCCCTTATTTCTGCTGTGCTGCTCCCTGGGAATATCTTGAGCGTTTCCTGGTCTCCGCAGTATCGTATGCTTAAAAACCTTATTTCCTTGCCTGAATACATCTGGCCATAGCGGGGATGGTTTCTTGCTGATTCAGAGCTGAATCCCCTTCTTTTGGGGGGTATGAAATGGTAGTATACTGGCTCGCTGAAGTCCTGCATTTCATATGGTGTTAAGCCTAGCTCTTCCCTGATTCCCTGAAGAACAGTGTTTTCCAGGCAACCGTCTCTTTGCCTTTGGCCTTCATTCAGCATCCCCCATTTTTCAGGCGGCCATTTTGTAGTCTGTATCAGAAGGTAATGCCTTGCTATTGCATTAGGCAGAGTTCCAGGGTCATCTGAGTCTTCAGGGTATAGTTCTGTGTCAGCGTAAATCAGGACTGCTGCGGTTTGCCTGTATGGCTTTTGCTGGGTGGCTTGCTGGATTTCTGTCAGTAACCTGTCAAGCGTCATTTTGTGAGTGGGAATTGGCTGCTTTTAAATTTGTTTTGCAACTTATAACAGACCGGCCTATCTCCTCAGCTCTTCAAGAAATCTCCTGGCTGTCTTTGCGAGATGCTCTGGCTGGGTCCTGAATATTTCTGATGCCTTTGCCAGGATGTCGCCATCATGCCTCTTTGTTGAGCTTAATGCTGTTTCAACCTGCTTTCCCTTCTTTGTTTTCTGCTTCCACTTCTCAAAGAGCTCTTCTGCCCTGCCAGGTATCTGCTCTGGCTCGCATCCGAGTATGGCAGCCAGCTCTTTGGTTATGCCTTCTTTTTCCTTGTTCAGCCTTAATGCTGCATTGCCTGCAGTGAATTCTATCCTTACTATCCCGTCCTGTATCTTGGAGCTTTTGAGTATCTTTATCTGCTCTGCCTCGCCTGTGCTGTCAAGGTGCGTTCCCCCGCAGCACTCCACGTCAAGCCCCTCTATTTCCACTATTCTGAGGCTTTTCCCCGGGACAGCTCCGCCCTGGTAAAGCGAGAACCCGAACTTCTTCTCAGCATCGTTTCTTGGCAGGAAGTATTTCTTCACTTTGAGTTGCTTTTTGATTATTTCGTTTGCGTCCCTTTCCAGCTTTCTTATCTGCTCTTCTGTCAACGCCTCATAATGGGAGATGTCAAGCCTTGACTTGTCAGGGAATTTGGCTGCGCCCTGCTGCCACACATGGTTCCCAAGCATTTTCCTGCACAGCCCGTTTATTATGTGGGTTGCTGTGTGGTGCTGTGAGAGCTGTTTCCTTCTCTCCCAGTCTATCTGGCAGTCAACTGCCTCGCCCTGCACGAACTTGTGCGGCTTTTCAAGGAAGTGGAGTATCACATTTCCCTGCTTTGTCACGTTTACTACCCTTTCGCCTGCTATTGTGCCTGTGTCGTGCTCCTGCCCTCCTGATGTGGGGTAGAAGTATGTTTGTTCAAGTATTATGGCGCTGCCTATTGTTGCCAGTATCTTGCCTTTGAATGTTGCCTTCTTGTAGTCGCTGTAGTAGAGTGCCTCTGTTTCCCTTATCCCCTTAAGGTCATACTTCTCTTCGGTTTCCTGGGTTCTGGAGTTTTTTATGTGCCTCTCAGCAACTTTTGAGTAGAAGTCGTCTGGTATCCTGATTTTTCTGCCTGCCTTTTCAGATTCCTCTGCCACTATCTCCGGGCTTATCCCCTGGCTGTCATAAAGCTCTACAAGCTTTTCAGGGCTTACTCCATGTTTTTGGATGAGCTGGGATACTGTCTGCGAGGCTCTTTTCTTTGTTTCGGTGTATTTTCGTTTTTCAACCTCAAGTATCTCCTGGACCTCAACAAGGTGCTCCTGAAGCTCAGGGTATTGCGGCTTCAGGTATCTGGCGTGCTCAACCATGAGCTTGTGGATGTCTATTTCCCATTTGTGCTTGTCAATGAAGCTCAACGCCCTTCTCAGTATCATCCTCAGGTTGTAGCCCCCTGATGAGTTTGAAGGCAGCATCCCGTCGCTCAGAGCTATCAGGAGGCTCCTTGAGTGCTCTGCTATGGAGTATACTGCTGAGAGGGGTATTATTTTTTGCTTCAACTCGTCCACTTCAACGCCCACTTTTTTTGCCACATCATTCCATGACCTGTCAATGTCCTCTGTCTCGTCTATGTTCAGGTATGAGGAGAATGGAAGGAATTTTTGGATGATGCGGGAATCAACAGCAACTCCGGTATCTTTGTAGAGCTTCTTAATTACAGTGGGCATTACTGCCTCGTAGCTTGTGCTTTTTGCAGTGGCAAACCACGCATTCCTCTCCTGCCCCATTCCCATGTCAAGAACTTTTATGTTAAGGTCCTTGTATCCTGAAGGAGTAACCTCGTACTGCATGTAAACCTGGTTTCCAAGCTCAAGTCCCCTGCTGAAGAACTCCATGCACGGCCCAAAATTCCCGCCGCCTGCCCACGCATCCTCATGGAAGGTTACCTCTTCATTCGGAAGCCCGAGCCCTTTCTTGAGCCAGCTGTGTATGTCGCGGAAATAGTCCTCCTGGTTCCAGTCCCTTGGCTTCATGAAGGCGTGCTGGCCTATCATTACAAAGCCTGTGTAATGCGCCCCTGTTATGCCTACATTGTCAATGTCATTGAACCTCAGGCAGAACTGCGGGACTACAAGCGGGTTTGCTGGAGGCTCTACCTCTCCGGAAACCACGAATGGCTGGAAATCGTATATTGATGCCTGCACAAAGTCTGTGTCTTCCCTCCATCTTGCTGCTACAGGGTATCTCTTTATCGGCTCATATCCGAGCTTTTGGAAGTGCCTGGCGAATTTCTGCCACACCTCTACAAAGTCCATTTCGTGCTTTGCAGGGCTTTTGCCGAAGAACCTGAAGCCTCCGCTGCATGCAGGGTCTCCGCAGAAGCCTGAGTCAGTTGCAGTCCAGAAGAACCTGCTGCAGTTCATGCAGCTTTTTCTTGAGTAGCCCTCTTTTTTGAGGACATTTACAGCGTAATAGTTTTCAGGCTTTTGCGATGCCTTTTTCCTGAACTCCATCTTCAGCTCCTTGTCTGACAGCATTCTCCTGGCTGTTTATTTTCAGTTTATATAGGTTGTGTTAAGCTGTTTGTGGATTTCTTATAGCGCTGCTCTATGCCATTCAAAAACCCCAAATAACAAAATTTAAATACTATCTCATCCGGATTCAAGTAAAAAGGTGCAGAATCATGAATAAAAAAGCCCAAGGTCTTTCTTTAAACACGATAATTATTGCCATTATTGTCCTTATTGTGCTGGTTGTAATAATCCTGGTGTTCACAGGCGCGATTGGGACCATAATAAACCCGGGGATTGCTGATTGCAAGACAAAACCGAATCAGGACTGCTTTTCATCCACTTGCAGCTTAGGTGATGCTAAAAATTATCCTGCCCCTGGCGTTGGAAAATGTGATACAACGCAGCCAGGAATAAACGGGCCAAATTGCTGCCTGGGTAATATCAAGAATCTTCCAGGGATCTAAACATTCTGGCTTGATTACCTTTTTATACTGCCTTGCTTCCTGGCCTTACAATGAAATACAGCCCAAAAGGCTATAGGGAGCTTAAGGAAAAGAGAAGGAAGCAGGCGTTGGATAGCATCAGGGGGATTTTTCTTAAGGCAGATGAGGCTTTCAGGGCGAGTCCGAAAATTGCTGACCGGCTTGTGAGGCGTGCAAGAAAGCTTGCAATGAAGCACAAGATAAGGCTGCCCAGGGTTTACAAGAGAAGGTTCTGCAAGAACTGCTACTGCTTTCTTGTTCCGTCTGTGAACTGCAGGGTTCGCCTCTCAGGGCAGAAAGTAATCTATTTCTGCTTTGGCTGCCGGAAGTACATGCGTTTTCCGTATGTCAGGGAGAAGAGGCAGAGAATGCTGCAGAGACTGGAAAATCCGAAAACTTTATAAACACTTCTGTTGTCACTTTAGCATAGATAATATGGGGCTAAAGCATGGCATTGGCAAGAAGGGGATTTTTGAAAGGTGTGGCTGGCGCAGCCGGTTTAGCTTTAGTGCCGCCATTAGTGGCTGCTTGCGCAGGCAGTAAAGCCAAAAATCAGATTAATGTGTATAATGACGCATCTGGCCCAACACACTACATCATTGAAGTGCCTGAGGTGATAGAGCGCCTTAAAGGGCGCTATAGCGTTCACATATTCAATCAGGACTACTGGGAGATTGAGGGAAATCTTAATGGAAGGCATTTCATAGGGCTTATCCCTACTTATCAGGTTGGCAACAGCTTTGCAGAGATGGTTGGCTACGCGATTGCAAGGCCTGAGCCTGATTTTGTTGTGATGCTCGGCGAGGTCACGTTTGGGAATGGCACAACTATTTCGCATGTTATATCCAATTCTGCCATGGGTGACATACCATCCCATAACCTGGTGAGGGCCACTTACCAGCTTAACAGGGTTGACCCTAAAAGCCCTTTCATGGCAGGCAGAACTTATGTAATGCCCCAGTCAATAATGCCCCTGGAAAAGCTTCTTGAGGGATGCGGAAATGGAAAACCCTGATTATGGATTCTTGATTGATGAAGAAGAGGATGAGGAAACCCTTGACGAGCTCAAGAAGGCAAATAAGGCAAGGAGCAGGAGCTTCTCTTCTGTGATAAACAAGAAGAAGCTCAGCAAGTATGAGCTGGACGAGGTAATGGCCTGATTGGCTGTTAGTTGCCCTGATAAAAATGGACTGGATAGACACAAGGGATTTCTATGATATAAATTTAATGGGGGCTGAAGGTAATGCTAACAAATTAAATATACGGCACCTTGAAGAGCTGGTGAGTCTTGGCCCAGATAGCCTTTTAAGCAGGATAATATCCGGGGAGCCGATAAAGTACCAGGGATTCAGGGGAAGGGTGCTTATAATAGATGGCGCTCACAGGGTCTACTCTGCATATGTCTTAGGCATTCCAGGAGTTCCTGCGCTTCATCAGGAGGAATTTGAAGAGCAGGATTTGGAGGGGCACGTTCTCATTCCGGTTCAGGATTGGGATGTTCTTCCTACTGAGGATTATCACAGGTTCATGGATGAGCAGGACAGGGAATACAACCCCTTCCACCAGTGACTCTGGAATATTTTTTAAATCTGGTTAGCTTATCCCGCATTATGGAATATGACCTGGAGCTTGACAAGGCTGTTGAGAGGATAAGGAGCGAGAATGCAAAAACTGTGTGCATACAGCTTCCGGCAGGGCTGAAGCCAAAGGCAGCTGAGATACAGCATTATATTGAGAAGAAAACAGGGGCTACTGTCCTGATTTGGGCTGGCTCGTGCTTTGGAAGCTGCGACCTGCCTCTCCAGGTTGAAAGGCTTGGGGTTGACCTGCTCATTCACTGGGGTCATGTCCAATGGCATTAAGCAATAGCGGCATTAAGCAAAAAAGTATTATACTAGTTCCTGCTTTTCATTTGCTATGAAGGTGTTTATTGGAGCTGACCACGGCGGCTTTGAGCTGAAGGATAGGCTGAAAAAATTCCTGGCAGGAGAGGGGTATGATGTTGCTGATGTAGGTGCAAAGGTGTTTGACGCCAATGATGATTATGTTGATTACGCCTTCAGGGTGGCGGAAAAGGTAGGCGCGGCAGAGTCAAGGAGGCTTTTTCAGGATGAGTGCAGGGGGGTTTTGCTCTGCAGGTCTTCTGCCGGGATGGTCATATCAGCCAATAAGGTAAATGGTGTCAGGGCTGTTTCTGGCTTTGACAGGAAATCTGTGTTGCATTCCAGGGAGCACAATGCCTCCAATGTCCTTGCGCTGTCTGGGGACTGGACAAGCCCTGAGAAGGCTGAGGAGCTGCTTAAGCTCTGGCTCAAGACGCCATTCAGCAATGAGGAAAGGCATGCCCGCCGCCTGATGAAGATTGCTGACTTTGAAAAAAAGGGGTTGTGAATGCTGCAGCTGAATTACCTTGCCGCTGGTATTGTTTCGTTTCTTGGGATTGCCTGCGGAATTATAGTGGGGCTGATGGCCCTGGAGGAGCTTAAGGCCGGAAGGCGATACCTTGAGGCCTTTCAGAAGGTCCTGCTGGCTGCCATTGCAGTGGTTTTTCTTAATTACCTGGGCATGGGCATTGTTTTCAGGATTGCGGCATACGCTGCTGTGATTTTGCTGCTTGCATCCCGGATAAATGTGAAGAGCGCTTTTGCCTACCCTGTCCTGGGCTTGTTGTTCTTTGCATCCAGCAAGTCTGGCGGATTCTTCATTGTTGCATCGCTCGTGTTCCTCTACGGGCTTCCGTCAGGGAGCCTTGTGGTTGCAGGGAACCTGAAGAGGTTGTCAAAAGCAGATGATAAGGCACAGCTTGTGATAAGCACACTCATAAGCCATTCAGGCTTCATTGCAGCTGCCCTGGTTCCATCATTATTCCTGTGAAAATGGGAGAAGGTGCAGGATGAAAAGCTTTATCCGCTGCCAGGGGCTCAGTTCCTTCAGGTGAACTGTGATTGTTTTTTCATCTGAATAATGCCTGCCATTCAGGTCTGAGTAATCTGCCTTCAGCAGAATTTCATTTGCGCCCTCATTCAACTCTGAGGCTTTGATTCCTATCAATAATTTTTCTGAGTTGGTGAATGTTTCCCTCTTTATGTGTCTTGGGCCTGCCGAAACAACCAGGTTGTAGGGATTGGATGATGAGAGCTTTTCAGCTACGATTGAAATGTTGAATGAGTCTTCATAGGATACCTCTGCAGGATAGCTTATGCTGGCAAGCCTCACTTTGGGAACATCCATGACAGCCATCCTGGCTGTTGCGCTCTTTGAAAGATAGTAATTTGAGGCTGTTATGATTATGGACTTATTTCCTGGGGATGAATCCTTGATGGTGAATTCTGAGCCATGGGATTGTGAAATTGCAAGGTCAAATGTATCGCAATCACTGCTGCATGCCTGGACATTGTCAAGGTACGTGTTGCCGATGTTCCTTGATGAGCATTTTATTTTAACAGGCTCATCAGTGTAGTATTGCCCCTTGTCAGGGCTGCAGTTGAACTCAAGCCCTGGCATTGCGCTTTTGCTGGCTGGCTGGATTATCTTGTACGAGTCAAAATAGGGCTTGCTGTATGTTTCTGACCTGTATCCGGATTCAAATTCAGTGAATGCAGTGTCATTCCTCGTGGCATAGAATCCTATCGGGAATGTGTACCTGTATCCCCTGTCAAGGCTGTCATCCACGCTTATGTAGAAGTATTCCCGCCTTTTTTCTCCGGGCTTCAGGAGGACTTGCCTGACAGGCTCTTCTATCTGCAGGCCTTTGGTCTTCCCTGCAATCACCTCCACTGCCACATAGTATTGCTTCAGGTTTTGCAGTGTGAGCTCTGCAAGGTTATACGAGCCGAATCCTGTTTCTTCCTGTATCATTCTTGCGCTCATTCTCACCTGAGGCTGGAGCCTGTCCCCTGTTGATATTATTGTGCCTGAAAGCTTGAGGCCTTCAGAGTCTATCCTGACATTCCTGCCGAAGCTCTCGCTGCTGAACCCGATTGATGCGTCCTCGCTGTCAACTCCATCTATGAATTTCACGTGCGCTGCATCAAGATAGCCGAATTCCCCGTATGTCACGTCAAAAGGCACCCACCCGTAGTCTGGGAAATACACCTCTGCCCACCCATGGGGTCCCCATTTCTCAGGGAATAGCGGGCTGTCAGTGTATGCAACCCCTGATACGAACCTGGCTGGTATTCCAAGGGAGCGGAGCATTGCTATGTAAAGCGTGGTCAGCTCGTCGCAAACCCCCTGCCTGTTCTTGAGGACCCAGCTTGCCTTCTGGCTAACATCAGCTGTCAGCGTGCTTAGGTTGTATTCAACATTTTTCTGCGTCCAGTTTGCTGCCTTGAAGGCAACAACATAAAGGTCGTCCTCGCCCTCTGCAATCCCTGAAGCCGCCATTATCACTTCGGGGTTGTCAGAGTCAATTTTCTCTGTAGGCAGGGTGTACTTCACCAGTTCAGGATTGAGGTTTCTTATTGGAAATCCTGATTTTTTATTGACTTCCGGCTGCCAGGGCTGCACATCAGCCACGATTTTTATTGACGCATCCAGATTCCCCTTTCCGGGGTTCTGCCAGTCAAAAACAATGGTGTTTGATTCCCTCCTGGAATCCGGGCTTGTAGCAGCTGAAAGTATCTTCTGGCTGTCATAGCCATCTGGAAGCAGGGTTATGTTTGACTTGACGAACTCAATAGAGTAGTCGCTTGCTGTGGGGATTACTTCCAGCCTGTTGCTTATGTCAATTTGGACAACATTGCGGCTTGCAAGGAGTGGGGATTCGGCAATAACAAAAGGCATTAATGCTGCTGAAAATATTATGAGAGCAAGAAGTTTCATCGCTCAGCATAATTGGGCTTGTGTATTTAACCTTTTCCTAAATCTCCACACTAATCTCCACAGAAAGATTTTTATATGTTCCATCTGGATTAAGGGGCATGGAGCATAAGATTTATGACCATTCATCCGACTTTGCAGAGTGCGATATATGCGGCTGCAATGTCTCAAGGCTGGATTTTGACAGCCCCCTTTACTGCGACAAGTGCATAGAGGAGATGGAAAGGCTTGAGATGAGCCCTAAAAAATACATGAAATACCTGGAGCTGAGGGGCTCTCTTGGGGACAAGATTGACGTGAAATAGCTGCAGGTTTTTCTTGGAATAATGAAATAGGGGCTTTGCCCCTATGACCCCACGTTCCGCCTTCGCTTCCTCGTCAAGCCTTCGGGCTTGACGTATCCCCGCTCAGGCGGTAAAAGACGGGAGTCTTTTTTGGGTGTCGTCGAAAACTTTTATGTTATGATGCCTCTGCTGATCTTTAACGTATTCTGTTGATACTTCGAAATCTCTTATGCCTGTTGACATGTGATGCTCATACCCGCTCCAAAAACTGCCTCGTGGATAACGTTTGTGAAAACCAGGATGCTTCTCAAACATACATTTGGCCGAGTGTGATTTAAGCATAGTCTCAGCAACCTGAACAGAATACCTCTTTGGGACATTCACCTGAAAGTGAACATGATTCCCTGCGAAACCAAACTCACCAAACTGAAAACCAAAAGCCTCAAGGTCACGAAACGCCGAAGTACATGTATCAATATGTGACTGTTTTAGAAAACAGTTATACCTGCACTTCGTCACAAACATCATCTCCATCCAGTTATTTCTCGTATCTCCCGGAACTTGGGAAACAAAACCTTTAAAGCTACCACTAACTAAATCTCCCATATTAATCACGTCCATAGCCTTTCAGTGCGCCGCGCTAGTGGCGGCGCGCGGCTATGAAGCCATTTAGAAACGACTAAGAATTTAACACTTTACTAAGAAAAAACGCAATCTGCGGGTCTTCGCTCTACGCTCAGACCACGCAGTATTAACTCATCAAAATTTATTAACAGGAGCTCATTTTTTTTGGATATGGAATCTGAAAAGGAGCTGGATTACATTTTCGTCCTGAAGGCAATTGACGAAATCCCGTTCAATGTAGGGAAAAAGCTTCTCAGCGATTTCCTGGCAGGGAACACCCGCAATGAGGTTATCTCAAGGCACAGGCTGGACAGGCTGGGGAATTTCGGCTCAATGGCTTATACTGAGGATGAAATCTCGCAGGTAATTGACAGCCTCCTAATGAACGGCCTGGTGAGGTTTGGCAGTGTCAATGGCAACAGGTTCATGAAGGTGCTTGAGCTCACCGAGAGGGGAAGGAGCGAGATATCCAATCCTGTGCTTTTCAGGAAAAAGCTGGCATTTAATTTCAAGGCAAGGAAGACTGCCGTAACAGAGCAGGATAGGGAATTCTTCAGCGCCTTGGGGGGATTTCTCGCAGGGCTGAACGATGAGCAGAAGAAGGCTGTAGCAGGCAGCGGAAGGCATATCATGTGCATTGCAGGCGCTGGCTCTGGAAAGACAACTGTCCTCACAAGGAGAATTGAGTTTCTCATAAAATACCGGTCTGTAAGCCCGGAAAGCATATTGGCGATAACATTCACAAGGAAGGCAAGGCAGGAGATGGCTGGCAGGCTTTCAAAGGCAGATTCCATTGGCGGCGTCAGGGTTGAGACATTCAACTCATTCTGCGAGAAGCTGCTGATGCAGAACAACGACATTGCATATGACCGGCAGGTAAGGGTTATGAGATTCAGCGACAAGGTAAGGCTTTTCAGGAGGGCGCTGATAGAGCTTGATTTCAGCATTGACAAGGCTGTGGAGGTTTATTTCACGTTCGCCCAGAGGAAGGGCAAGACGATTGACCAGCTTGCAGGAATCCTGATGAATGACTGCTTCTTCATAAGGGATTATTTCAAGTTCAGGAATTCTGGGATGGATGATTTCCCCTCCAAGGTTGAGAGCAAGCTAAAGCTTGCTGCAATGATGGTCCAAAAGGTGTGCAGCTTTCTTGATGAGTTCATGAAGAGGGAGGGCTTAAGGGATTATGCAGACCAGCTGATAGACGCAATAAAGCTTCTTAGGGAGCACAGGGAGCTTGTTCCTGCTTTTGAGCATGTCCTGATAGATGAGTATCAGGACGTCAATAACCAGCAGGTGGAGCTTGTTGACCTGCTCAATCCAAAAAACCTCTTTTGTGTTGGAGACCCGAGGCAGTCAATCTTCGGATGGAGGGGCTCTGACATCAGGCACATACTTGGCTTTGAGGAGAAGTACCCTGATTGTGAGGTAATAACGCTGACAAAGAACTACAGGTCAACCCAGCACATAGTAAGCCTTGTAAACGAGTCAATAAGGAACATGAGGCTGCCAGACTTGGAGTCTGCTGCCAGCGGGGAAAAGGATGTAAGGCTGCTGAATTTTGAGTCAGAGGATGCTGAGTTTGAGTTCGCAATCCAGAGAATACTCTCATGCCAGGTTGACCGGAAGGAGATATTCGTCCTCGCCCGCACTAACCGCCAGCTCATTGAGCTTTCTGAGCTGATGAGGCTTCGGGGTATTAGCCACATAGTAAGGAGCGATGAGCTTCGGAATCCCGTGGCTGCTGGAGAGGGGGATGTGACTCTGGCAACTATCCACGCAATAAAGGGCATGGAGGCTGACATGGTTTTTGTGATGGGCTGCACTTCCAGCAACTTCCCGTGCAGGGGAAGCGAGCACCCGATTGTTGACGCGGTTGCAGTGGAGGAATACGACAAGGAAGAGGAGGAAAGGAGGCTGTTTTATGTTGCCATGAGCAGGGCAAGGAAAACCATATACCTGTGCTATTCAGGCAAGTCGCCAACATCATTCATCAACGAGAAAATGAAGGGCATGCTCAATGGCCCGGGTGTGAATGAGGAAACTCGGGAAAGCCTGAGGCCTGCCTCTTACAGCCTCAGCAGGACATCGTCAGCAGAAACCCTGTTGAGGCTGAAGAGCTGGAGAAGAGAGCTCAGCACCAGGGGCAATGTAGCTGCATTCATGATTCTTCACGACTCAACGCTAATGGACATCGTGGACAAGATGCCTGCGAATGAGCAGGATTTGGAGGGCATAAGAGGGCTCGGCCCTGTAAAGATTATGAAGTATGGGAAGGACATCCTCAGGATTGTTAATTTTGGGGGCTCATCTTGTTAATGGCATCAAGGTACGCCATTGCTGACGCCCTTAAAGTATCCTCATGCCTTGCCCTTCCTACATACATTGCCCTTGCTCCGTTTTCAAACGGCTTGATTATCTTTGGATTGGCATCTGCATCCCTGCTTAGTATCACTGTCACTTCTGCTGTTGCATTGCTTCCAGTTCCTATGTTGACAGGGCTGTATGAGATAAGGTGCCAACCATCCCCCTTTCCAACCATCTTGTCAATTGTGCTGTATAATGCTTCTACTGCTCCATGGTGCTCTTCTGAGCCATTTGCCCCGTTTCCGGATTTCCCTGCTACAGCCCCTGAAACCGTAATGCTGCCTGATGGGGCTTGGCTGCCATCAACTAGTTTTACTGAGACGTGATAGTTGTCTGAGCCCTCTGCCTTTCTTATTGACATATCCTCAAGGGAGTATCTTTGCCTCCCGTTCTGGAAGACACTGTCCATCAGCCATACAAGGTCTGTATCGCCTACAGAGCCCTTCTCATCTGCTATCTGCTTGAATGGCAGCATGATTTGTGCTTTCAATCCCCTCAATCCAGAGGTATCATAGCCCAGTCTTCCACTTCGCTGAGCTACGCCTGCATATCCTGACCTCGCAGTTAAGTCAAAGCCCTCTCCAGTCCAGCCAACTTGTGCAGGCTGCATTATCTCATAAACTCTCCCCTTTACCATTCCATCCTGGTGCACTCCTGACCTGTGCCTGAACGCATTTGCGCCTACAATTGCCTTGTTTTGTTGAACTTCCATTCCATAATGGTCTCGTACCAATCTGCTTAGCTCATTTAAGCTTGTAGTGTCAAATCTCACTGTTCTTCCATTGAGAAGGCCTTTTCTGACTATAATGTTCATCACTATCTCTTCAAGAGCAGCGTTTCCAGCCCGCTCTCCAATTCCATTAATGGTGCATTCTACTATGTCAGCCCCTGCCCTCACAGCTGCTATTGAGTTTGCAGTTGCATTTCCAAGGTCATCATGGCAATGGGCGCTGAGAAGGACATATTGTGGAATTGCTCTTCTTAGCTCTGCAAATATCGTGGTTATTTCATCAGGATGCGTATATCCTACTGTATCAGGGACATTTATTACATCAGCTCCTGCTTCAATCATCTTCAGGTAACCATTAACTATCCAATCCAGGGGCGAGTTTGTTGCATTTTGGAATGAGAATTCTATCTGCCCCCTGCTGCCAAGAAGCTCTCTTGCATATGCAACACCCTTTACAGACTCCTCAACAACTCTTTCCATTGTTGTGCCGTATGCCTCTAAGCTGTGAGGGTCAAACATTACAGAGAACACGTGAATCCCAGGATATTCAGCATCCTGAACCGCTTCATAAGTCCTTTTTATCTCATCAGGATTTGTTTTTGTAAGGCCGAAAATCATTGGACCCCGGACTTCCCTTGCAATTAATTGCACTGCATGAAAATCAGCCTGTGAAGAAACCGGGAATCCGGCCTCAATCCTGTCAACTCCTGCCCTGGCCAGGGCCCTTGAAATTGTCAGTTTTGACCTTGCCCCATACCTTGCTCCAGTGGTAGCCTGCTCTCCATCCCTGTTGGTTGTATCAAATATCTGAACTATTGCTGGATTTCTTGCAAATTTATTCATTTGTATTCTCCTCCGGTTGTTTGAAAGCTTGATTATTTATCATTTTGAAAAGTTTTAAACAATGAGTGCCCGCCGCAAGTCTTGATTATAGCGGGTTTTATAGCAGCAAAAGCAGAAGCAACAATCCTGTGGCTGTCAAAGAGAGCGAAGAACTTCCTGAAAGCTTTGTTTCAGCCATATTGACTTGTGAAACAGCCTGTTTTATTTAAATTTTTTTGTTTTATTTTATACGCAAGGAAGTTAATGGGGCAGAAGTATTATCTTGCCGAAGAAATTCCTGGATTCCATCAGCCTGTGTGCATCAGCTGCCTTTTCCAGCGGGAATGTTTTGCTTACTAATGGCTTGAATGCTCCATTGGCAACATGGTCAAGGACATCCTTCATGTCAGCCATCATGCCTGAGCTTGAGCCTATAATCCTGAGCTGCCTTGAAAAGATGTCCAGTATATCCAGCCCGACGCTGCTGCCGCTTGTTGCCCCGCATGTTACAATTGTCCCCCCTGTTTTCAGGCAGCTGAGGCTGTCCTGCCAGGTGTCTTTTCCAACCTGCTCAATTACTGCGTCAGCTCCATCCCCGCCGGTTAAATCCATAACTTTTTCCTTCATGCTGCCCTCAGTGTAGTTTATCGCGTGCTCAGCGCCTATGGCCCTGGCGCGCTCCAGCTTTTCATCGCTGCCAGCCGCTGCAATCACATTGGCTCCTGAAATCCTGCAGAGCTGGACTGCTGAGCTTCCGACGCCTGAGCCTGCTGCAAGAACAAGAACTGTATCGCCTTTTTTAACTCCGGCTTTCCTGATCATCCTTAGTGCTGTTGTTCCTGCGAGGATTACAGCCGCTGCATCTGTGCAGGAAACATTGTCAGGGAGCCTGGCCAGGTTCTGGAGCGGGACACTTGCAAATTCTGCATACCCTCCGTTAGTTGTCCTGCCTATGGTTCCTGGCTTCACGCACAGGTTTTCGTTGCCATTGGCGCAGTTAATGCACCTGCCGCAGTAAAGCCATGGGAAGACTGCAACCCTGTCTCCCTCCTTGAATGCTCCCCTTGGCTCTGCAACAAACCCGCTTATCTCAGAGCCCATGATGTGCGGGAATCCCTTGCAAGGCCTCGCTCCCTTTCTTATCCAGATATCCAGGTGGTTGACGCCGCAGGCTTTGACCTTGACAATGACCTCGTTATCCCCTGCTCTTGGCATTTGAGACCGGGTGAAATGCAGCCTGTCTAAGCCTCCGTATTCCCCAATTACTATGGACTTCATGTGATATGTTACAGCAGGTCATAATGCCTAATTAAATAATTTTGCAAATATTCTGGCATTTAATTTTTATATGGCTTTATTCTACATGCTCATTGCATGAAAATTCATAAAGAGCTGGTTTCGCAGTTCGTCATCCCATTTCTGGTGCTGGCCAGCATTGGGGCATACCTGCTGGCTAATTTGGTGCTGCACCAGCAATTGATTGGCTTGTTCATCCTTTTTGCAGGCATAATTATCGGGAGTTTTGATTTGGTGGAGGACACTGCAAAATCCATAATGGAAGGGGATTTTGCATTGGACTATATTGCCATCCTTGCGATTGCGGTTTCCATTCTGACCGGCGAGTATTTGGTTGCCGCAATACTGGTTCTTATGCTTTCAGGCGGGAACACTCTGGAAAAGTATGCTACAAGGCAGGCTAAGGCCTCTTTGACAGCTCTGAAGGACAGGATTCCAAACCAGGTTGTGCTCTGGAAAGACGGGCATGCCGGCAATAAGGTTTCCATTGAATCAGTCAATGTTGGCAGCCTGATTTTCGTGCGCAAGGGCGAGGTAATCCCCCTTGATGGCGTTCTCCAGTCAGAGAATGCACAGACTGACGAGTCCTCGCTTACTGGGGAGCCTTACATGATGGAGAAGGAAAAAGGAGACCATGTGAGGAGCGGGACAATCAACGTTTCTGACCCGATTGTAATCAGGGTTACAAAGGCTGACGCCGATTCCACTTACAGGAAAATAATAGAGATGGTCAAGCAGGCGCAGGAGGAAAAGCCCCGGATTGTGAGGCTGGCTAAGAAGTACAGCACTGTTTTTACAATCATCACGCTTGTTATAGCAGGCTCTGCATTCATCATCTGGAGGGATTTCACCAGGGTTCTCGCAATCCTTGTCATTGCCACTCCCTGCCCGCTGATTCTTGCAACGCCAATAGCCTTGATAGGCGGAATGAATTCAGCAGCGAAGAAAAGGATTATTGTAAAGAAGCTCTCAAGCATGGAGACATTGTCAAGGGTCAACACCCTTATATTTGACAAGACCGGGACAATAACCATCGGGAAGCCTGTTGTAAGGCAGGTTAAAATAGTTGACAGGAAGTACACCCTGAAAGATGTCTACAGCATATCAGAGGCAATTGAAAGGAACTCTCTCCACCCCCTGGCAAAGGCTGTTGTTTCTGCTGCAAGGGAATTCAATGCGCCTGTCATGCACGCTGCAGGGATTGAGGAGAAGATAGGCCTGGGCATTTCAGGAACTGTTAACAGGAAGCGCTTTACGCTTTCCAAGCCCCCGAAACAGGAGAAAACAGCAATCATGCTTATGGAGGGCGGCAGCTTGGTTGCAGAGCTTTACTTTGAGGACAGCATTAAGTCTGACTCTGTGATTATTGTTGACAAGCTGAGGAGGGCTGGTCTTGAGCTTCACATCTTCACTGGTGATAAGAGGGAGGCTGCTGACTCTATTGTTAAGCACATCAGGGAGCCTGTTTCCGTGAGGGCTGAATGCTCTCCCGAGGACAAGAAAAACGGGGTTAAGGAGCTCAAGAGCCTTGGCAGGATTACTGCAATGGTTGGCGATGGCATAAATGACGCCCCTGCCTTGGCAATCGCTGATGTTGGAATGGTCTTCAGCCACGAGGAGCATACTGCCGCATCAGAGGCAGCTGACATGGTTTTCCTTGGAGGGGACCTGAAGGCTGTTCATGATGCGATTCAGATTTCAAAGAATACAATAGGAATAGCCATGCAGAGCATAATTGTTGGAATTGGGCTTAGCATCATTGGCATGCTGCTTGCAGCCTTCGGCTTCATACCCCCGATTATCGGGGCCTTTTTGCAGGAGGTAATTGATGTCAGTGTGATAATTAACGCCCTGAGGGCAAGCAGGTAGCCCTGCTTATCTTCTGAAAAAGTGCAAGTTTTACGATTGTGACAGCTGACATCCTGTTTTTTCCGCTAATTTTTCAGTGGTTTGCTCCCCGACGAGCCTGCTGCCGTCTGCAAACTCCCACGTGGGGTAGCTTTCTATGTTCTTTTCCTTGCAAATCTCAGTTTGCCCGCCGCGATTTGGAAGGGAGCACTCAACATAGCTTATCTTGTCAAAAGAAGAGCCGAACATCTCTTTCTGGCTTGCGCAGTGGGGGCACCAGTATGCGCCATACATCTTCACATCTTTTTCTGAAAGGCATGATGCAAGCTTATCATAATTCTGGCATCCGGCCAGTAACAGGGATAACGCCAGCATTGCAATTGCAGCAGATATTGCAACAGATAAAACAGGCCTCATAGTTACATCTCCTGTAAAGCTTCTTTATTTAATTGTTTGCATTCAAGAATTAAAGGTTACGCTGGAACAATTCGTTTATCTTTCTTAAAAGTTCATTGTGTGTCTTTCTGGAAATTCTTGCAACTTTCCTGGTTGCCATCCCTTTTAGGAATGTATGAATCTGCCAGTATTTTATCTTGCTCTTGAGCGGAAGGCTTCCCTCTTCGAATTCTATCGCTATTCCATCGCTTTCAGGATTGCTCGTAATTGCGCAGCCTATTATGTCCTCTCCTTTTTCAGCCAGGACTAGCATTGGCCTTTTTTTGGCATTTATAAGGTCTGAAAAAGGGAAATTTATTACGATTACGTCGCCTTTAGAGTACATCATCCCACCGCTCATCATAAGGGTTTTGCCATGTCTTCTTGAGAGAGGTTTCGCTAAGCAGCATCAGCAAGTGCCTCTCATCAAGCTTCATCGGCTTTATTGTTATCTTGCCATTATTCCCGCTTACAAGGAGCTTTGCACCCTTGTCTATCTTGAAAATGTTCCTTATTGCCTTCGGTATGACAATCTGCCCTTTCTCCCCAAGAGTTATTATTTCTGCCATACAAGTAGGAAAATCCTACAAGTATAAATTCTTTTTGGTTAAGATTGGTAAAAAACATGTATAGAAAGTTTAAATATTCTGACGTATTTACGTTATTTTATTGGAGAAAAAATGGTTTCAATAACTGTATCTGTGCCAACGGAAACAAAAAATCTGATGGAGCAGTTTCCTGAGATGAACTGGTCTGGATTTGTAAGAAAATCAATAGAAGAAAAAGTAAAGAAACTGTAAAAAATTGAGGATATGAAAAAGCAGTTGGAAGAAGAAAAGGACATAACTGACTGGTCAGTTAAGCTTCAGCGCGCCTCAAGAAGCGGAAGGCTGGAAGAGCTTAGGAAGAAAGGTCTTATATAATGAGACTTGTTGTAGATACGAATATATTATTTTATAAGGCAGAATAAGGTAGTGGTGCTGTCCACATCAGACCTGATTGACAAGCCAGAATTCGCAGATGTTTTGTTCCCTGATTAGGAATTTGCAAGGACTGATTTAGGAACATTCTGCTAATGATTTGCGTAAAATTAAAGCGCCGAGGGGGAGACTTTCAACGCTCCTGGCGTTGAAAGCATCTCACGCCAGTGAGCTCGTTTGAACTCCCGTGTGCTTTCGCACAGTGAATCTTTGTGCGCCATTGTAGGTTTCTAAAACGCCTTCAGGCAGATAGCAATCCACCGCAATGGCCAGGCTATGCGACCTCGGCACAGGGCTGTGATAAATCAGGCAGCTTTTAAATGTTTCCGACAAGTGTTTCTCGGAAAGAAGTAGTTCTGCAATAATCCTCTCAGGAAGAAGCCCCTACAAGCACAGCCCCTGTAACGGCAACAAGTGTGCCTGCCCATACCTCCTTGTTTACCTTCTCAAGGTGATTGATGAACATGTGGCTGAAGATTAGGGCAAATATTGGAGATGTCTGGATTAGGGGCCCTATTACTGCAACATCACTCTTTGCTAATGCTGTGTAATTCAGCAGGAATGCCGCGCTTGTGCATGCTCCTGCAATCAGGTAGAACTTCACTCCGCTGTCTTTGAAGTGCACTTTCCTTATGTTGCCGCCGAGGCTTATGAGTATCAATGCCAGTGCCAGTGCTACTGACGCTGTTATCACTCCTGCCATTACAGGCGAGTCAAAGAGTGTGAGCCCGTATTTCCTTATTGGGAGCGATACTCCTGCAAGCGCTGCAGCCCCAAGTGCGAAAAGCATATCCGCCCTGTTGGTATCCAGCTCCCTTCTTGAGGCAATCAGCACGCCAGCTATTATCATGAATGTCCCGAAGACTATTGGCAATGTAACCTTTTCTCCCAGGAATATTATTGCTATGCTTGTTGATATTATTGGGGAGCTGGCTGATATCGGACCTGTCCTTGCAACCCCTATCTTCTCAAGGCTTGTATACCTGAGCATCCTTGCTATGCCTGGGGCGAGTATTCCTGCTATCGCGAAGATTAGCGCTGCCTTCCAGTTCAGGAGGGCAGTTAAGGGGAGTGTTATGAGAAACGCAGCCCAAAGGATGGCAGTATTGGTGAGAAGGGAAAAAATAATGCCTGCATGAGGATTTGAGCCGTGCAGCCCGCGCCTTATGAGGACGCTGGATGCTGCATAAAGCGTTGCTGCCCCGATAGCCAGTAGCGCCGGGAATGCCATATGCTCGTGGGCTAAGTAAACATTTATAAATTATCGCCTTATCCCTGAACTTGTAGCGGGGTAGGGCAGCCAGGAGTGCCCGATGAGGCTTTTGACCTAAAAGCTTCGGAAGGCTCATAAGCACTCTTGTGCAGAGAGACCCATAGAAAGTCAAGGGGATAATCCCCGGCTTGTCAAAGTCAGAGGTTCAAATGCGAACGCTGAAAGTCCTCTTCCCGCTACTTAATTGGGCCGAAGCTGCCTTTGGCCCAATTTTTTATCCTGTAATATTTTCTCTGAAATTTATCTTTTAAGTCGAACTCAATCAGGCCTTCCTTTTCAAGACGCTTTAATACATCAGCGACAGTTTTTGGACTAATCTTTAGCTCTTTTGAGATTTCATTCCTAAACATTTTTTGCTTTTGGTTAAACAAAGTCATGATTGATTTTTCATTTTCCCTTGCAGAAGTCCTCAGTTTGCAAATCCGCACATTTCCTTTTAATTGTAAAGCTAATGACTTTCCAATAACGGTAATTGAATAACCATTAATTCCTTTTGTTAAGTAGCCATATCTGATCAGTGATTGATTTCTTTCATGTACAGCTCTCTTACATAGATATCCAAACATTAGCCTTACATCTTCAATTGAGAATTCATCTTTTTGCAATTCCAAAAGCTTAACTAAAGTTATTTTCCAGGCCTTGGGTTTAAATTCAGATACTAACTGATCTAATCTCTTCTCATGACTTGCTAAGGCAAATCCTATTTTTGCAAATTTAGCTAAGTTAGTTTCGTCACCTATCCACAAGTAATATTTATTGCCATATCCTTTTACGAAGTATTTTTGAATTTTCGACTCAATTCCAAACTTCTCCTTTAACAGTAGTTTTAGCTCTTCTATATACGATAACACAACACTGTGGAATTTAACTTCTTTTGCTGAAAAAAGCAAAGAAACTGAACCCTCCATCGCATAGGCATATCTTAAATAAGTTCTAATTATTTCAATATCTGACTGCCAAATCCATCTTGGAATTCTTGCTTTCTCATCAGATCTATGTATGTCCAGCACTAAATTCAAGAACTTGGCGAAGCTCTTATTACCTACAGTTACATACATACAACCCAAATGCTCCCTGATTATAGGAATAACTTCAAATTTGAGCCTGCATATTCTGTCAAACTCATAAGCCTTAGATTTGTCCTTTTTTTGAGAAAACATAACAGATGAGCAATTTTTCGACACTGAACCATCCAAAATCATTGCAGCTATCTTAGCCATTTCTTCGTCAAAGATAAAAGGCAACTGAATTCTTATTGACCTGGCTTTACCCCACTTTACAACCAAACCATCCCTATTAGCATCTACTATGTCGAATCCGAGCTCCTTAAGCATTTTTTCCATTTTTCCTGCCTCCAAAAACCTCAATCAACCGTTGAGATTTCTTTTCCTTATGGAAAGAAATCTTGCGTCCATATAGCGAGGAGGACTTTTAGCAGAGCTGCGTAATTGCTTTTAGGTGTAAGCCGACCCTTCGAAGAAGGGGAAAAGCATAATTTAGCAGCTCTGCGCGGTTCCGACGAGCGTGCAGCAGAATCTGCTTAAATAGTATAGCCTGGCATCTGTCCAGTGTCCGTTGGTTCTTCCGAGTTTTTCAATGAATTTTCCACAAAGCTTTAAAAAAGAGTAATGTTATGGAAACTCATGGTTCTGGTTTGCGGCATTGATGAAGCAGGACGCGGCCCCATCATAGGCCAGATGGTAATGGCTGGTGTGTTGGTTGATGAGGATGGCAGCGATAGCCTCAAATCAATTGGAGTGAAGGATTCCAAGCTTCTTTCAATCTCCAGGATGAGAAAGCTTTTCCCGAAGATTAAGGAGCTGTCAATCAGGCATAAGATAGTGATTATTGGGCCTGCTGAGATTGATGCTGCTTTGCAGTCAGATGACTTGAACCTTAACTGGCTTGAGGCACACAAGTCCGCTGAAATAATAAATTTCCTGAAGCCGCAGAAGGCAATTATTGACAGCCCAAGCAACAATGTTGTTAATTACAGGCGCTACCTGATGAAGCTGCTGGATGACAAGTCAATTGATGTTGCTGTTGAGCACAAGGCAGACCTGAACCATGTTGAGTGCGGCGCAGCTTCAATCCTCGCGAAGGTGACAAGGGAGGATGAGATTGGAAAGCTAAAGGCAAAGTTCGGGGATTTTGGCTCAGGTTATCTGACAGACCCAAAGACAACTGCATTCCTTGAGAAAAACTATTCCAAGCACTCAGAAATTTTCAGGAAAAGCTGGATTCCATACAAGAGGGCTGCAGGAAGCGCGAACCAGAGGAAGCTTGGGGATTTTGAGTGAATATCGCAAACAGGCATTCAAAGATAAAGTTTATATACGTATATTCCACTGAATTTTCTGAAGTTTGAATTGGCAGCCAGAGGTGTTCTACATGAAGAATGATGATGAGGAATTCACAGGGGAAGAGCATGAGGATGACATTTATGATGAGGACGAAAGGGATGAGCTTGAAGAGGAGGATGAGATAAGCCCTGAGGAGGAAGGCTTCATGAAGGGCTATGATGAAGGGAAGAAGATGTCTGCCTGCCCTAAGTGCGGGAAGGTTCTGGTTTCAGATTTTGTTGAGAAGGAGCGCTAATGCCTTCAAGGGCAAGATAAGAGGGTAAAAGCTGTAATGGCCCTGATACCTTTTTTTGAGGGAATTCAGTTTGCCAATCAGCTCGGCTGGTATGCCTTTATCAGCCTGCTTGTGCTGGCAATACTATACCTGATGAGGCCCAAGCCTCTTGAGAGGATGATTCCCTCCCTGATGTTTTTCCTTCAGGAGAAGGGGTTCAGCAAGAAGACCTCATTCTTCAGGAATTTCTTAGCCAGCCTCCTGTTTTTGATACAGCTGATAGCGCTGGCTCTCCTTGCATTCTCGTTGACCTCCCCGTTCACATCTCTCTTCGGTGACCAGGCTATTGACAACACTGTAATCGTCCTTGACGCATCTGCCAGCATGCAGGCTGGGAACAGGTTTTCACAGGCTGTTGACATGGCAAGGGG
This sequence comes from Candidatus Woesearchaeota archaeon, assembly GCA_016192945.1. GTDB lineage: Archaea > Nanobdellota > Nanobdellia > Woesearchaeales > UBA10216 > JACPTE01. The sequence continues at coordinate 5,508 of JACPTE010000039.1, read as the reverse complement.
GAAGCTCAACGGAAGGGTGTATATCATCCTGGCTGAGAATGCCCCGCTTCTTGCCCTTGAAGGGGGCAGCAGGGATGAGGCTCTGAAGGTTCTCTCATCCGCCAGGCCAAAGGACACTGGAACCAACCTGGGGGATGCCATGCTTCTTGCAGGCGATGTGCTGAACGGAAAGAACGGGAAGGTTGTTGTCATTAGCGATTTTTTGAGCAATGATGGCCCTGACCCCATTGTTGCAAAGAGGGTTCTGGCTTCAAAGAGCATTCCCGTGGAGTTCAAGGATGTTGGGGGCAGGGCGAGCAACGCAGGCATTGTTGACATATTCCTGGGGAAGTTCACGTCAAAGGCTGTTGTGAAGAATTATGATGATGCTGAGAGGCAGGTCACGCTGGGGATAATAAGCAGTTCAGGGACGAATTATATAATCAGGAATGTTCTTCCCAAGTCAGTTGAGACCTTTGACTTCAGCACTCCTGAGGGGGCTACTGAGCTGAGGATAAAAGAGAATGATGATTTTGATGTGGACAACCACGCCTACATAAGCTCGCCCAATGGGAAGAAAATAAGGGTTCTGCTTGTCACGAATTCTGACAGGAGCTCCCTGAAGACTGCTCTGCAGGCTTCAAGGGACATTGAGCTTTCAATTGCTGAGCCGCCAGTGATAAATGACCTGAATTATGACCTGATTGTTGTGAACAGCGTTTCGCCTGGGCTTATCCTTCCTGATTTTTACAGGGAAGCTCTGAAAAAGGTAAGGAATGGGACTGCCCTTGTAATAACTGCCCAGGAGAACATTGACTCAGGAAACACCCTGCTGCCTGTCAAGCTGGGCAGCCAGCTTAACAACACGAAGGTAGGCGTGAGCATATTGAACGGGTTTACGACTGACATTGATTTCGGGACTGCCTTCAGGTTTTACAATGCCACCCCGAATGAGGGCTCTACAGTTATAGCAGAGGCTGGCAAGTCCGCAATGCTTGTCCTGAAGGATGAGGGCAGGGGCAGGATAGTTTATTACGGCATTATTGATGATTACAGCGATTTCAAGGCTTCAATTTCCTATCCCATATTCTGGAGCAAGCTTATAAATTTCCTGACGCAGACTGATGACCTTAAGGAATATAATTTCAGGACTGGCAGGGTATTGACTGACTCATCAGGGAGCACAGCTTACCTGGACAGGTCTGGGTTTTATACTGTTGGCGGGAGAAAGGTATCTGCAAGCCTGCTGAATGAGAAGGAGTCTGATGTGGGCGCAGGTAATGTAAAGCTTTTTGATGAGGAAAGGAGGATGTCTGTTCAGGGAATGGTTGATAAGAAGGATGTGAGCATTGAGCAGTACCTGATTATTGCAGGCCTGGCAGTGATTTTCCTTGAGCTTCTCTACATCAAATGGAGGGGCGACGTATGATTGATTTCAAATACCCCTTTGTGTTGTACGGGCTTATCCCCGTGGTTATCCTTCTTTTCATAATAATGAGGAGGAACTTTGTAAGGTTTGATGACTTCAGGGACCAGGTCGCGTTCAGCAAGGACAGGAGGTGGAAGCGGGTTTTCCTGTTCTTCTCAAGGCTGGCCATATTCTCGCTGCTCATCATTGCGATTGCGCAGCCTTACGAGCCTGTACAGGTCTTTACAGATGGCAAGCCTGCCCTCACTATAATGGTTGACAAGTCCAGGTCTTTTGAGCTTTTCAGCAGCAACATCTCAGAAAGGCTCGCAGCAGACATTGGGAGGCAGATGCCTGTGAATGTGGTGACAATAGCTGATGGGAACAAATCATCATTGGGGGATTCAATCCTTGCAGGCATTCACGGGGATGACAACGTGCTCCTTATCACAGATGGCAACAATAATGATGGCAGGTCGCTTGGGGATGTAATGCTTCTTGCATCATCGCTTAACACAACAATCAGCGCCCTTGACATTTCCCCTGTGAAAGGGGATGCAGCAGTATATCTTGACGGGCCATCTGAAACTACTGCTGACTCTGAAAACGAATTTGAGGTTGGTGTGAGGCAGTCCGGGAATGTCCAGCCATATGGCCTGAAGGTTTATTTTGACAGTGAGCTGGTGATTGACCAGGCGATTGACCGGCCTAAAGTCATCACCTTTGGCAAAAAGCTCAAGGAGGGCTACCACAGGATAACCGCAGAGATTGATGCGAATGATTACTTCAGGGAGAACAACAGGTTCCTCAAGGTTGTCAAGGTGCAGCCCAAGCCAAGGATATTCTTCCTTTCTGCAAATGAGCCGCCTGCAAAGCCCATTTTTTCCAAGATTTATGATGTTAGCTATGGAAAGGAGCTGCCTGATGACTTGAGCAGCTATTCTGCCTTGGTTATAGATGACATTAAGGCTGGTAGCCTGCCTGTGAAGAGGCTTACTGATTATGTCCTTGATGGGAATGGGCTTTTTGTAATCGGGGGGAAAAACTCGTTTGACAAGGACGATTACAAGTCGCCTGACTACCCGCTGTATGAGGCCCTTCTGCCAGTAAGCGTGGGCTCTGTGAAGGCTGAGTTTAGTGAGCTTCCCAACAATATTGTAATCCTGATTGATATCTCTGACACTTCCGGATTTTCTTTCAATTCCGGGAGTGAGTATAGGGTGTATGAAGTGGAGAAGGCACTTGCAATATCTATACTCAATGATATTGGAGAAAAAGATAACGTAGCGGTTATAGCTTTTGAGTCAGAGCCTCATGTGGTTTCTGAGCTTTCAAGGCTGACAGATAAGGTGGGGCTTGAGGACAAGATTAAAAGATTAAATTATGGCGGAGGAACGTATATTGAGGGTGGCCTGAAGGCAGCCATTGACCCGCTTAAGTATGTCCGTGGGAACAAGAACATAATTCTAATATCGGATGGACAGGGAACTAATGATAAGAATGACCTCGAGCAGGCAGGAAATGCCGCTTTCGGGGGAATGAAGCTTTACACAGTAGGAGTTGGAAAGGACACCAACAGGAAGCACATGATTGACCTGGCTCAGCAAGGCAACGGGGCTTATTTTGAGCCGCAGGATACAGAGAGGATAAAGCTGCTTATTAGAAGGCAGCTTGAAGTGGGGAATGACACTTATGACCTGCATGTTGTGAACGGATACCATTTCATAACCAATAAGCTCAATATTAAGGGCTCTGTGAGCGGGTATAATTCTGTTGTGCCGAAATCCCAGGCGCAGCTTCTTGTAATGTCAGGGCTCGGCCACCCCATACTGAGCGTGTGGAGGTTTGGCCTTGGGAGGATTGCGGTTCTCTCTACTGATGACGGCTCTGCCTGGAATGGGGGGATGCTCTCAAGGGAGAACTCTGCAATAATGTCAAGGACAACTAACTGGGTTATAGGTGACTTGAGCAGGAACAAGGACTTTGATGTCAGGATTGATGACATTTATCTTGGTGAGGATTTGGGTATTTCAGTGGTCTCAAAGTCAACGCCGTCATCATCCAACCTTAATTTTTCCAAGATTGGCGAGAATGCCTATTCTGCGGGCTACACCCCGAAAGAAGCCGGGTTTTACAAGTTTTTTGACGCTGTAGCTGCAGTTAATTACAACAGGGAGCTGGGCGCGACAGGCATGAGCCCTGATTTGAAGCGCCTGGTTCAAGTCACGAGGGGCGCAATGTTTGAGCCTGGGGATGTTGAGGGGATTATCAGCAAGGTGAAGCAGGATTCAAAGAGGGCGAAGTCAGACAGCAGTCCTTATGCCTGGGCGTTTGTCCTTGCAGCCATCTGCCTGTTTTTGGCTGAGATAGCTGTGAGGAGGGCTTTTGAAGCGAAAAGAATAAATAAGCAGTGAAGGTGTTATGAAGAATGGCTTACCTGAAAAGGAATGTGAATGTTTTTCTTTTGCTCCTGATAATCATCATCCTGGGCGCAATGGGCGCGATTACTGTTTATTACCAGACTACTTACAAGAGCCTTGCCGCAGGCTATGATGAGAAGCTGAGCCAGCTTAATGAGCTGAACCGCAATCTTTCTGTGCAGCGGGCACAGCTTATTTCTGTGAACGAGGAGCTTGATGTTAAGAACAAGGTCAAGGAGAAGTTTGACCAGCTCTACACAAATGTCAGCGATTTCAATTCAAGGCTTTCAGCAGAGCTGAACCAGACAAGGGACGAGCTTGTTGATACCCTCACGATGCTTAGGGCGGCAGAGGCAAACCTTTCCGCAGCCTCTTCAGAGCTTACTACAACCAAGGGTGCATTGAAGACGCAGCTCAATTATACTGAAGAGCTCCAGTCACAGGTGAGTGCGCTGAAGCAGGAGGCATGCAGCCTGAGAAAGAGGCTTAATGAGACAAGCAGCTACTGTTAAGATGAAACCGCAGCCAAAGATAAATTTCCTTGTAAGGGCTCTTAGGGAGCTTAAGCTTAGCGTATTTAAAGTTCTATTTTTTGAAACCATCATGAATGCAGTCATTCTGTTTCTTGTTTCTTTCCTCATATTCTCCTTTTTTGGATTGCCTGTTATCCTGGCGCTGTCTGTCACATCAGCTTATATTATAGTGGACATTGCCCGCAGGATTGCATTAAACAAGATAAGGCATGTTGAGGCTTATTATCCCAGGCTCAATGAAAAGCTCAGGACTGCCGCAGAGTATGCCCGTGTTGAGAACCCTGTTGCCAATGAGCTGCAGCAGGAAGTCCTGAACGACTTGAAGGGTGTTGAGGAGTCTGAGTTCCTTGAGGAGAGCAAGACCCTTGCCAAGGCAGGCATAATAGGGCTTCTGTGCCTTCTGATACTTTTCCTTGCCCCTGTGTCAGTGAGCACTGGCGTTGATTTTTCATTTATAGGTAAGGTTAAAAACGCTACGGCAAACATCACTTTTGAGGTGGGCAAGGGAAACCCCTCAAAGGGCTTGGGGGGGCTTATGAAATCTGATTCTATGGAAGGCGCGGGCAATGGGAGCACAGATGACATCTACGGGGATGCGAGGATAGCCAGGCTGGGGGATGAGGAGCTAAAGCTCATCATAAAGCCTTCAACAGACTCTGTGAACATCAGGCAGGTGAGGGACGTTGAGAGCAGGGATTTCCTGGACACTTATCCGAAAGAGGTTGTTGCGGTTTCATCTGCAGCTTATGATGAGCGGATTCCAAAGGAGCAGCAGGAGATAGTAAAGAATTATTTTACGGCAATTGCTAATAGCTAAAAGGGTGATACAAAATGCAGGCTTATAAAAAGGTGTTTGAGGATTTAAGGGCTGAGATAGGGAAGGTTATTGTTGGGCAGGATGAGGCGATTGGGCAAATTCTCATTGCGCTTCTGTGTGACAGCCACGCCCTGCTTGAGGGCTACCCCGGGCTTGCCAAGACTACAATGGTAAGGACAATGGCAAGGCTGATGGATCTGAAGTTCAGCAGGATTCAGAATACGCCAGACCTTATGCCATCAGACATAATTGGAACTTACGTGATTGAGGAGGTTTCAGGCAAGAGAGAATTCAAGTTCCATCCTGGGCCTGTTTTTTCCAACATAGTGCTGGCTGATGAGATTAACAGGG
>JACPTE010000009.1 GCA_016192945.1 Candidatus Woesearchaeota archaeon | reverse complement strand
ACATTATGGGTTTGGTTTATGAATATCAGGTTGCCCTTCTCATCCTCAAAATGAATGCAGAAATCATTCCTTATGTTGAGTTGGCTTTTCAGGGCTTGATAGCTCGTGTTGGAGAGTTCCTGAATCTTTTCATCGTCTATCTTGTTCCCCTCAATGAAGTTGAGGGTTTGGTTGTCAGACTTCTCAAAGATTTCCGGGATTCTTGAGCCCTCATCAGCCAGCTGTGTTGCCCTTTTTGAGTCTGAGCCCTTGCTGGTGATGTAAAAAAATGCAAGAAGGACTACTGTGAATATTGCAACAGCAATAATCGCATCTATGCTCCAGGTCTGGCTTTTGGAATGCCTCATTTATTGGACCTCATCTCATAATCATTATCAAGGATGTTTTTATATGTTTCTATCATGTGGTCTCATTGAAAACCTCTTGCCACTACAACATTCAGAGCCAGATTCGCCTTTGTAAAAAAAAGGTTCTTTTCTTCTCCCCCTCGGTAAGCGTGGGTGAAAGAAAAGAAGTTCGCATAAGCGAACCGAATCTGGCTCAATGTATGAGCACGCTACTGAGGTTTTCAATAACGCCTATCAGGTGACATGCAATGTGAGGCTATCCTGGGCGTAATCGCACCTTGCAGTCCCCATAGTAAGCCTGAAGGGGTTCCCGCTGCAGATGGTTCCTGCTGTGTCAGTCGCGTTCGCAAAGATGTAATATTCGCCTGCAGAGGCAGGTGTCCAGCTCACGCTGCAGGGTGTCAAGGGAGGAGTTGTGCATTCGCCTATCAGGGAGGGGTTTTCGGCTGATGCAGGGCTTTGGTATACAGAAACCTTGTTCAGGTTGTTGTCAACATCGCTTGCAGAGGCCGTAAAGCTGGCAGGGCTGCCTGCTGCTGCTGTTGACAGGCCTGAAATTGTGGCTGATGGGTGGTTGTTCTTCACCAGCACAACCCACATGGAGAGGTCGTTGTTGTCTATCCTGCAGTCTCCGTTGAAGTCGCAGGTCTTGCAGCTTTCATCAATGCTTCCTATGCAGCTGTTGCAGAAGCCCAGGTCTAGGTCGTTTACTGTGCCATCCTGGTCTGAATCATAGCTGGTCTGAGTCTGGCAGTTTCCTGTAAAGGTGACCAGGACATAAGGGCTTCCTGAGAGGTTCTGCAGCGCGTGCATCACAACTTTCTTGTATCCCTGGTTGTCCTCCCCGAAGAAGCCCAGGATTGGTATGCTGGTTGTGTATACGCTCTCCTTTCCGCTTGCCATCCTGAAGATAAGCTCATTGCTGCCTGCTGCCCAGTTACGCCTGATTTCAATGCTTTTGACTCCTGCGGGCATGGTCTCCTCAAATGCCTCCCTTGTAGGGTAGCCGAGGAAATATACTGTCTCGGAATTTTTCACTATGTCATTGCCTATCTTAAACAGCTGCGCCTCTGCAATCTTGTCTGATGCCTCCTGGTTCTGTGAATACACAAAATAAGCAATGATTACCAGCGCAGTCAGCCCAAAGCCGGTTATCATCACCTGTTCCAGGGCTATCTGCCCCTGCCTGGTTCTTTCTATAACTCTCATATTAGCAGCATCCTCTTATTTAAAAGGATAAAGATAAAAAAAATAAAGAATTCTTGAAGTCCTTAAGTTTCAGCCTTAGCCAGAAGCTCCCCAGTCAAAGTATGGCTAATTGACGTACTGTCAAGCCACGAGTAAGTAACAGTCACCTTATACCTGTCCTTGCTCCTGCCCTTGCTCGTGTATGTACAGTTAGACACAATATACTGTGACTGTTGACCATTTCCAAGGGTTTCTGCATTATCAGTAGGAGCAACTGAACCTGAAACTATTCCAGTTGCACCTCCTGTAATATTACAACCAATGGCAGGCAGGGTATCAGCATCCACTTTAACAGTAGTAATTTTCATATCCCTACCAGCGCCATTCAAAAGGACCATCTTGATAGTGCTAGCAGTCTTGTCAACCCTGTGGTCCTTGCAAGTCACCTGCAAAGGCATAGTGCACTTCTCAGGCAGCAAAGTATCAGGGCTCAAAACCCCAAAATAAGCCAACGCGCCAATAACAACAAGAACAACCAATATGGCCCAGCCATAAGTCATCAAGAACTCCATGGCAGCCTGACCACGCCTACTACGGGAAACCATCACACCAACCTCCTCTTTTGCAAACTTAACATAATACTGCAAACCATCTCAATACTCATATATAAATATTTCTATTTCATACATTCTAATAGCTCTTCCCGAAGTATGCCAGCATCCCTGCCCTGCCGCACTTTACGCAGATGCCCTGCTGCTTTGGCTGCTCAAAGGGTATCACTCTTGAGCTTGCCCCTCCAGAGGATTCCCTGATTTTTTCCTCGCATGCTGCATCGCCGCAGAAGCATGCTTTGACAAGCTTTCTTGACTCTATTGCATTAGTGAACTCGCTCCATGTTTTGGTCTCGGTGATGTTTCCCTCAAGGCTTTTCCTTGCCCTGCTGTACAGGTTTTCCTGGATGCGCTCAAGGATTGCAGGGATTTTTTTTGCCAGCTCCCTTATCTTGATTGCCTGCTTTTCCCCGGTGTCCCGCCTTACAACTACTGCCTGCCGGCTTTCCAGGTCTTTTGGGCCTATCTCTATCCTTATAGGGACGCCCTTCATCTCCCACTGGTTGAATTTCCAGCCTGGAGTGTAGCCGTCCCTTATGTCAACGTGAACTGAGAGCGCCTTTTTGAGCGATTCGCCTATTTTTCTGCACTCATCAAGCACCCTGGCTTTTGACTCATCAAAGAGGATTGGCACTATGACTGCCTGTAGCGGGGCTATTTTCGGGGGCAGCACCAGTCCTTTGTCGTCTCCATGCACCATTATCACTGCGCCTATCATCCTTGTTGAGACTCCCCAGCTTGTCTGCCATGCAAGCTCTTCCATTCCTGATTTCCCGAGGAACTTTATGTTGAATGCCTTGGCGAAGTTCTGGCCGAGGTTGTGCGAGGTGCCCATCTGTAAAGCGCGGCCGTCTGGCATGTATGCCTCAAGTGCTGTTGTGTATAATGCCCCTGCGAACTTTTCCTTTTCGCTCTTCCTGCCAGTCAGCACTGGTATGGCCAGGTATTCCTCAACCAGTTCCCTGTATACCTGAAGTATGGTCAGGGTCTGCGTGTCTGCCTCTTCTTTTGTTGCGTGGACAGTATGTCCCTCCTGCCACAGGAACTCCCTGGTCCTAAGGAAGGGCTTGGGGTACTTGAATTCCCATCTTACGACATTGCACCACTGGTTGTAGAGCAGTGGCAGGTCTCTCCAGCTCCTTATCCATTTTGAGTAGGAATCATACATTATCGTCTCGCTTGTTGGCCTTACAGCCAGCTTTTCTGAAAGCTCTGTGTCGCCAGCCTTGGTAACCCATGCTACCTCTGGGCTGAAGCCTGCCACGTGCTGCTCTTCCTTTTTGAACAGGCTTTCTGGTATGAAGAGCGGGAAGTAGACGTTCCTTATCCCGAGCTCCTTGAGCCTTTTGTCAAGCACTGCCTGGATTTTCTCCCAGATGCAACAACCTGCGTGTACCACTCAGAAAAATCCTTGTTTTTGGAAACTGTAATCCCAATCTGCTTCTCGCTTTTTTGATTATCCTTTTTTGGCATGTGCATCACCCAAACCAGCACTGCTATTAAAACTTTTTGACAATCCCTCTAATTCAGTAATGCTGTAAACGCCAGTCTTGATGCCCTTATCAGAAGCTCTTTGCAGGGCAATTCTTTTTGAATATCCCCCGCCAGTTCCCATAACTCCCGGGTCTGTGAAAAAAACCAGGGTGCCAGCAGCGATGCATTCTGAAGCAAGGGCTGCAAGGATGTCGTTGTCTGAAAAGCCGTTGATGCTCCCGGACCTCCTGACAAGCTCCTCATTGGTTAGGGCGTCATTCGTGTTCAGCAGGACTATTTTTGAGTTATGCCACGAATATTCTGCAATGCGCCTTAAATTCTCCTGCTCATAGTCTGCCTCAAAAAGATGCCACGTTACAGGGATGTAAATAGTTCCGATGCCATACTCCCTGAAAGCATCTGCATAAAGCTGCCACAATAGCCTGGCTCCCTCTGCAGAGAGGTTCTGAAGCTGGACTGTTTCTGTTGGCCTTTCGTAGATTCTGTTAATCTCCATTCCGGCTGCAACGGCACCAGACGTTACAATCAGCGGCTTTTTGCCAGCAGAATAAAGGCAGCTTGTTGCTTCTGCAATTGCATGGATTATATCTCGGTTAATCCTGTTCCTGTTATCTCTCACCAGCGAATTAGTCCCGAACTTGAGCACTACCTTCTCGCTGCCGAGGAAGTAAATCATCCAAAGACATAGACAACGCCTCCAAGATTGAATACTGATAAACCTAAAGAAATTGCGGCACTACCAAGGAAGATAACCAACTCGCATGGCAATGGGGAATGCTGCCCAGTATTTATTATTTTCTATAATCAATCCTCCATATTAGAGTATTCCTGCCTAAGCTCTGTAAAAAGCTTGACAACATCATCCCTTGCCATCTTCAGGGTCCAGTTGTCATTGCCTGCCGCATCTTCCTCTTTTATTGCCTGAAAGAGCTTCTTGTTCAGGTTTTCAAGGAATTCTATGCTGGCCATCATGTCATCCCTGGAGCGGAACTTGCCCTGCCTTAACCGCTTCCTGATGTCTTCTATTGATTTTCTGTCAAACTCCTCAAGCTCATATTCCTTCCCAACGTCCTTGTCCGGGATGTATTGGCCCCAAAAATTTATAAAGTTTGCATCCCGCGCGATTGTAACGTGAGAAATGCACTCAAGACAGGCCTTGGAAGGCTTATAACTTTACTCTGGGGATTTCTTAAGCAGAAAAGGAAATACGCATTAATAGCCATATTCCTGATTGCAATAGGCTACATATTCGGGGTTAGCCTTGAATCAATAGAGGCCATGTTGATTATTGGAATCCTTTTTGTTCTGGCATCAGTGTCAACAATGTATAAGCGCCTGTTCAGGGCTCCCCCTGCCCTTGAGCTGATGACGTTCACGACAGTGATAGTAACCATGAAATACGGCCTTGTGGCCGGGCTGATTTTCGGGGCGCTGTCCCAGCTTGTTTCAGAGATACTGAGCGAGGCTATAGACGCCCAGATAGTGATTTTCATTCCGGCGAGGGCGTTGATATCTGTCTGGATTTGGGCAAGCATGAGCCTGTTTGGGGTTAATGACCTGTTCACCCTGGGGATGATAGCTATTGTCTTTTACAACCTTACAGTGCAGCCAATCTCCTTCTTCATAGGGGACGTGCAGCTGAAGGCAAAAACAATCTATTACACTATAGGCTATACTACGCTGAATATCTTCATATTCGCATTCCTTAGCAGGCCGGTATCAGCCCTCTTAGGATTGGGATGAGCCCGGAGGGACTTTCGTGGCAGTCAGGATATCTGGCTTTGCACAGCAAAGCCTGTTGGCCATTCGAACCCTCAATCGACCGGTCCGAAGCCGGTAATGTTGTCCATTACACCACGGGCCCAAACTGTTTTGAAGGGGGCTGTTCAATATAAAAATTATTTGGACTGGCAAACTATTTAAACGCGCCGGGAACTGATTTTTCATGATTAGGCGGGACAGGATAAGGGACTGGGCAAGGACCCGGTTCTGGCTGCAGGAATGGTTTAATGAGTTCCTGAACTGGTGTTTCAGGAAAAAGGTCCCGATAATTCTGATAGTTGCCGGGATTGCCTCTGCATTTTTCCTTTTCAGCCTCCTGAAAGGCCTGTTTCTTGTTGCATTGTTCACTTCAATAGGCGCTGGCTCGCTTCTTTACAACAGGTTCATCAGGATATCGCTTGGCGTTGAGCTTATCTCGCTGGGTGTCGTGATAATAGGCAGGCTTTACGGCCCAGTGCCTGCGATGGCTGTCGGATTTTCAGCCCTGTTTGCAGCAGAACTCCTGACAGGCGCGCTTCAGCACAAGACAATCGTGTCTTTCATAGGAATCCTGATAATGGGATTTTCAACACAGTTTTTTGCAGGCTGGGGAATAACTGCCGCAGGCATAGTACTGGTTGTGGTATATGATGCGATAATAATACCTGGATATCTTGTTCTTGGAAGCAACCCCCTCAGGAGCTTTGCATTCCTGGCAACGCACATAGCATTCAATGTATGGGTATTCACCTCAATTGCGCCGTCTGTATTGAGAATTGTGTCCTGACTAGTTTCTGGCGAGGGTGATTTCTATTGTGCTGACGCGAACCTGCCTTCCCTCATTGTTCTGGAATTCCTCTGAATCAATTTTTATATCCTTGACAGAGACCTGGCTGTCAAGGAACCGCTTTGTTGATACCTCGGCAACGTCAACAGCCCTGGATATGAATTTCCCTCTGGCCTTGATGATTATCTCATTTGAGTTCTTTGTAGTGAACTGCATAACCACTGCAGTGACATAATTCATAAAAGGCTTGGTGCCGATAAAGATAGAGTTGTCCATGATTCCGCCTCGCTTGTCGCTGTCTGTAGATGAATCCGAATATAATGTGGAACGCAGCTTTATAAAGTTTATCTCAGCTGAACTGCAGCTCATAGAAAAGTTTTAAAATGCGCCGATTAAGAGAGTGCATATGCTCAAGCAGGTTATTATTGTGCGGAAGGACCTGAAGCTGGAGCCTGGGAAGCTGGCTGCGCAGGTTGCACACGCCTCTGTTGAGTGTGTCCTGAAAACGCCGAAAAAGGATGTTGGTGCGTGGAGGGAAGATGGGGCCAAGAAGGTTGTTCTCCAGGCTGATGGTGAAAAAGAGCTTGTTGATCTGAAAAAGCTCGCAGACAGGGAGAAGCTCAGGAATGCCCTCATAAGGGATGCCGGCCGCACAGTCCTCAAGCCGGGGACAACCACCTGCCTGGGCATAGGGCCTGATGCTGAGCAAAAGATAGATAAGGTTAGCGGAAGGCTGAAGATGCTCTAGTTCGTCAAAAAAGCTTAATAAAAAGGGAGGTTTAAAAAAAAGGATGCCTTCAAAAAAGACCCAGTGGAAAATAGGCGGCGAGGCTGGCTTCGGCATAATGACTGCCGGCCAGATTTTTGCCAGGGCCTGCACAAGAGGGGGGCTGAACGTATTCGGATATGTTGAGTACCCCTCACTTATCAGGGGCGGCCATAACACCTTTCAGGTTGCAATATCTGCCGGGAGGGTAGGCTCCCCAGTAAAGCCTGTTGACATTCTCGTTGCGCTTAACAAGGAAACCATAACGCTTCATAAGGATGAGCTGTCAGAGGGGGCTGCGGTTATTTTCGACCCTGGCAGGATGCAGGCTTCAAGGGAGGAGTTCAGCAGGGAAGTGAAGCTGGTTCCAGTCCCGTTTAACAGTATTGCAGTTGGCGTGGCAGGGCAGGAGCTGATGGCAAACAATGTAGCATTGGGCGCGTCTGTTGCAGTCTATGATTATGATATTGAGCTTCTCCTCTCAGTGATAAGGGACCAGTTCAGGGGGAAGGGCGAGGATGTTTCTGTAAAAAACGTGAATGCCGCAATGGCTGGCTATGAATTCGTAAAGAAGAACTTCACAGGGCCGTTCAAATACGAGCTTGAGCTGACTAAGCAGGAAAAAAGGATTCTTGTCTCAGGAAACGAGGCAGTCGGGGCAGGGGCAATAGCCGCAGGATGCAAGTTCTATGCAGGCTACCCGATGACTCCCACATCAAACCTGCTGCATTTCATGGCAGCAAATGAGAAAAAATACGGAATGACAGTCAAGCAGGCAGAGGATGAGATTTCAGCGATTAATATGGTCATTGGAGCCGGATTTGCCGGAGCCCGCGCAATGACCGCTACATCAGGTGGAGGATTCTGCCTTATGGCAGAGGGCTACGGGCTTGCAGGCATGACAGAGACCCCGCTGGTTATTGTAATGGGCCAGCGCGGCGGCCCCTCAACAGGCCTTCCGACCTGGACAGAGCAGGCTGACCTGAAATTCGTGCTTAACGCATCGCACGGAGAGTTTCCGAGGATAGTTTTCGCTCCTGGAGACATGGAGGACCTGTTCAGATGGACAATGAAGGCGTTCAACATAGCAGAGAAGTACCAGACTCCGGTAATAATTATCACTGACAAGCACCTTGCAGAAAGCCATGCGAGCGTTGAAAAGCTGGAGTGGAAGGATTACAGGATTGAAAGGGGAGAGCTTGTCACCGAGCCGGTTCAGAATTACAAGAGGTATGAGATAACTGAATCAGGTGTTTCTCCAAGGGCTTTGCCTGGCCAGCCAGGGAACATATTTGTTGCAAACAGCGATGAGCACGATGAGAGGGGAATCTCAACCGAGGAATCCGGCTTGAGAAAGGTGATGATGGACAAGAGGATGAGGAAGCTGCAGTATGCTGCAAGGGAGATAGAGCAGCCAATCCTGATTGGCCCGAGGAGGGCTGACATAACCCTGATAGGCTGGGGCTCTACAAAGGGCGCAATAATGGATGCAATGGACTTGCTGGAAGAGCAGGGGATAAAGGCTAATTTCCTCTACTTGGCTGCAATAAGCCCTTTTCCTGCAGAGGCTGTAGCAAAGGCGCTCAGGGCCAGAAAGCCCAAGCTGATGGTGGAGCTGAATTATTCAGGCCAGATGGCTTCTGTAATCAGGGAGAACACGGGCATAGAAATCAGGAACAGGCTTCTCAGGTATGACGGCAGGCCAATTTACCCTGAGGACATATTTGAGGAGGCAAAAAAGGTGCTTTCAAGATGATAAACCCGCAATCGCTTAACTCTGGAGTGTTCCCAAACTGGTGTGCAGGCTGTGGTGATTTTTCAATCTTCGCAGCCCTGAAGAATGCGCTGGTCAAGATGGACATGCCTGTGGAAAAGCACTTTTTCACTTATGGGATAGGGTGCCATGGGCACATGGTTAACTTCATGAAGGCGTATGGCTTTGAGGGGCTTCACGGAAGGCCCATACCTGTGGCTGAGGGTGCAAAGCTTGCTAACAGGGAGCTGAATGTTATTGTAGTTGCAGGCGACGGGGATACTTATGGTGAGGGCATGAGCCACCTGATGCACATAATGAGAAGGAATTTTGACATAACGCTCATAGTCCACAACAACATGGTTTATGGGCTGACTATAGGCCAGGCATCCCCGACTGCTGATTGCGGGTTCAAGAGCCGCTCAACCCCTGAAGGGCTGATAGAGCACCCTGTAAACCCCATAGCGCTGGCGATTGCAGGAGGCGCTACATTTGTAGCAAGGGGCTTTGCAGGAGACCCGGCGCACCTTTCAAGCCTGATTGTTGAAGGCGTTAATCACAGGGGCTTCTCAATTATAGACGTATTCCAGCCATGCGTCACATTCAACCACATAAACACTTATCAGTAGAAAGCATGGGAACATGACAAGCTCCCCATAGGAGTGTTTTATCGGGAAGAAAAAGAGAAGACTTACGAGGAGCAGACGGCAACCCAGAAGCAGCTGGTAAACGAGGCTCTTGAAACAGACATAAGCGGGCTTTTAGAATCCCTGAAGTGATGGGTGCCTTAACCATGGGCTAAGAAGCATTCAGTTTCTTATTCCTTCGCAGAGTGATTACAAGCAATTCGCCAATGTGGTAGACTAAAAAAACAGCCATGGCAGATGTTATGAAAAGGGATGCCGGCGAGTCAATGATGCGCTGGGGGTAATCCTTGACAAGCATCAGGTACAAGAAGGTTAATGTCAGCATTATTGGCCTGAATATCTTCATTATCTCCCTCAAGGCACTTAGGACTATTATGGAAAAAAAGGCAAACACGAACCCGCCTATTATGTATAGGTCTGGATTTGTCTGCGGGATGGGGTGCTTCATGGCAAGTATTGAAAGCGTGATTATAAACAGCAGGAAGCCTGTGTAGGGAAGTATGTGGCCCAGGTGGATATGATAAAACCTGTTGACCCTGTATGCCTTGCTTCTCTTGTCAATGCAGTGTGATAGGATTTTCCCTGTGATGTGCATTCCGCAGCCTATGAAGCAGACCGCAGCAAAGAGTGCAAGGAGATAGAACAACAACTTGTCGCTGAAGAACAAAAGGGGCACTTCAGGATACCTCAGCAGCTCTTCCGTTATCAGGAACGAGAGTGTTCCGAGGATTATTGGGATGAGTATGTTAATGTAAAACTGGGTGAGATTTATCAGCCTGGCTGAATTATGCGGCTTCAGCTCATATGACCTGTGTATATAGATTCCCAGGGAAACTATAAAGACCAGAAACAGGAATATTAAGGGGGTCATCAGTTAACTCTGATTAATGTCAATATTTAAATTTATGCAAATTTTTATAAAGCAGCCAAAGACCTCTATAATGCATAATGATGCCTTTAATAGTCGGGATGCTTGGAGCTGCAGGGATGATTGCAGCATACTTCGGTTTGCTTACAGTCACGAACTCATTTAGCCATGCAATGCTGCAGTTCGCAGAATTCTGGCCCTGGATAACCGCGATATCAATCGGATTTGGAATCCAGATGTTCCTGTTCTCATATGCCCATAGGAGGATGGCAGCCCGGAATGCAGCTGGAGTGGCTGCAAGCGGCGGAATAAGCACTGGAAGCATGATTCTGTGCTGCGCCCACCACTTGGGTGATGCAATCCCGGTACTGGGCGTCTCTGCAGCGCTCATATTCTTCGCAAGGTACCAGACATTCTTTTATGCAGTCGCGATATTCTCAAACCTGATAGGAATCACGATGATGCTTTTATTGATTCAGAAAAACAAGCTTCAGGGAAAAAGTAGGCTTGCAAGAAGCCTTTTCAGGGTGAACATGGAAACTCTAAGAAACATTACCGCTGCTTTCGCAGTGGTAGTTCTTGCAGTGATATTCCTGGTGTCAACAGCCAGCCAGCATCCTGCCAATGAGAAAACTGGCAGTGCAGTTGCGACTCCATCACTTGGGACATTGACTAATTCAGAGGGGGGCGTGACTATTGGCATTACTCCATCCTACATTGGAGAAGATGCCTCAAGGTTTGAGATTATTCTTACAACCCACGAGGGAAGCATGGACTTTGACATGGCGAAGAACACTGACCTGTTTGATTCAGAAGGAAACAGATACAGCCCATCTGGCTGGGAGGGCAGCCCCCCTGGAGGCCACCACAGGTCAGGCGTGCTTTCATTCCCGCCTGTAAAAAAGGGCTCAGCAGGAATCAGGCTGGTGGTAAGGGATGTTGATGGAGTGCCTGAGAGGGCATTTTCATGGAGCTTCAAATGAACCGGACAAGGACCTTGGCAGCAGTGCTGATAGGGTTTTCCATAATACTTCTGTTCCTGCTTGCTCTTATAAAATCAGGAATAGACTCCCAGTCTGCTTTTTTGTGCGAGAAGTTCCACGAGAATAACCTTGACATGCAGCAATGCCCTGCCCATAAGAGCAGCTCATCATGGCTTATAACCCTGTCTTTCGGAGTGGCTTCTCTCATCCTGGGAATAGGGCTGTACATGCTGTTTGCAGGCAGGGAGCACGAACCAGAGGTTCACGAAAGGCAGATGAAGCCTGCTGACATTGAAAAGATGGACAATGAGGAGAGAAGCATTTACGAGCTTGTAAAAGCCGGCAGCGGCTCAGCATACCAGAGTGACCTGATAAAATCAACAGGCTATTCAAAGGTGAAGATTACAAGGCTGCTTGACAAGATGGAATCCAAAGGGGTTATTGAGCGCAAAAGGCGGGGAATGACCAACATAATAGTTCTCAGGTAGCTAAGAAACTAGTTTCACCGTTACCAATATAAGCTGTTTCTATAATCCAGCTCATATAGCTTTTAGCTTTTTAGGGAGGGTGAATTTCATGGACAAGCCAACAGCTGAAAAATTGACAATAGGGCTGCTTATAGCAGCAGTCTTCATGGTAGGGTTTAACTTTGTCCAGCTTAATTATGCTGGCAGTTACTCTGGTGGAACGCCAACAGGCACGAATCAGGTGTCTGGGAACAGTGTTTCCGCCAGCCCACAGGCACAGATAAACAAGGATATAATTCCGAAAGGCGTTCCAAAGATATACGGCGCTGAGCTCGGAGTGAGCTATGATGATGTGTCACTGTCAGACCAGGCAAGGGCTGATGCAACAATAAAGAAGCTTGGTACGCTGGACACAAAGATAACCCTTCAGGGAGAAGAGCTCAAGCGATACACTGAAATAGCACTCAAGATAAGCTGCGAATACTGCTGCGGGACAGACTCCATAGTGTTTGCAAACGGCCAGCCTGCATGCGGATGCGCACACAGCTATGCTATGAGGGGCGTTGCAAAATATCTTATCCAAAATCACGGGCAGGAGTTCAGCGATGATGGGATTCTTGAGGAG
This sequence comes from Candidatus Woesearchaeota archaeon, assembly GCA_016192945.1. Classification (GTDB taxonomy): domain Archaea; phylum Nanobdellota; class Nanobdellia; order Woesearchaeales; family UBA10216; genus JACPTE01. Next base: position 8,141 of record JACPTE010000009.1, on the reverse strand, counting down.
ATGGCCAAATGGAAGACGCTTTTCTTCCCAGGGCAGATTAGCAAAAAGGCAGAAATCCTGGGTAGCAAGGGAATCCAGCTGACTTACACAAACCTTGCTTCAAACAAGTACAGGGGAATTGAAAAATAGGAGGTGTGAAAAATGGGTTGTTGCGGCGGAAGTTCAAAAAAGAGAAAGAAAGAGTGCTAAAGTATCAGAAAGTGAAGGGTGATGAAAATGGATTCATGCGAAGAATGCAACAAAAATGAAGACAGGCATACAAAGGCAAATTATGGAAATGCTGGAAAAGCAGGGCTCAAGGATTACCTGATAATAAGCGTCCTGGCAGTCCTTATTATATTCTCTGCTGTAGAAGCATTCCAGATAAGTGCCATCAGGAATGGCCAACCTGCTGCACAAGCAGGACAGAATAGTGGGGGAGAAACATATGAGCAGATGATGGCAAGGATGCATCCAGACCAGGCAGCAGCCAGCAATGGCAACACAATGGTAGGGGGATGCTGATGAGGATAAGAAAATTCCTTCCAGCAGGAATAGCAGGCCTCCTGGCACTGCCGGCTGTTCACGCCCACTGCCCATTATGCACAGCAGCAGTGGGAACAGCAGCTGTCACTGCGAACTATCTTGGGCTTGACCCAAGCATAATAGGGATTTTTATAGGTGCTTTCGGGATTTCAACAGGGCTGTGGATAGGCCTTAAGCTAAAGCGGTTCATACCAATGCAGGCGCCGCTGATAGTTATAGGCTCGTTTGCACTTACAGTGCTGCCCCTGCTTGCATTAATACCTGAAACCGCCTACATCCCAGTTCTTGTTGCAGGAAGCCCTGGCAGCACCCTGAACAGGGTTTACTGGATGAACAAGCTGCTGCTCGGAAGCATTATTGGAGGAGTTGCATCCCTGCTCGGATTCTGGATTCACACAAGAATAAAAAGCATAAGGGGAAAAGTCCTTTTCCCATTCCAGGGAGTAGCAATAACAGTTGCAATTCTCCTCTCAGCCAGCCTTGCAATGTATCTTATAATGAGGTAAAGATGGAAGACGACGTGAAGAGGCTTATGGAAAAGATTCAGTCATTGAAGAAGGGCGAGGCAGACCTGTCAAGGGATGAGGACCTTAGCATAGGCATTATGAACCTTATAAGCCTTGAGGAGCACTCCTACTTCACTGCAATGAAGACTGGCAACAGGAAATACCTTGAAATGATGAACAGCATAAGGGAGCTCAGGAAGAAGCTCCTTAAGAAGATAGTTCAGAACCCTGAGGGCGAGGAGTGGTGCATAAGCAAGCACCTGCTTGCAGCATCAATGAGGCTAATCGAGACGGGGACTAAGGAACAGGCCCGCGGAAGGGCAGAGGACGCTGAGCTGATGTTCAATTCTGCATTCCACCTATACACGCTTTTTTTCGCGATAAACATGAAGCTGGTTGACAAGGATGAGCTCAGGAATGAGCCGTCCCAGAAAAGCCTCAGCAGGTTCTCAGCAATAGTCAAGAAGCTGGTTGACTGCTGCAAGGAATAGAAGGGTAAACACAACAAAAGGCTTCACTTCAACTAATGTACATACCAAAACGCTATGGGGAATCAAGAAGGGATGGCTGCCCGTTCTGCGGCAAGCAGGCAACTACAGCAAACTCAGAATCAGTTCCAGTCTGCATAAGCCACAAGAAGAGCGCTCTTGGGGATATGAAATGCGTGTGCGGAAATTATCTTGACCTGAGAAAAGGCAGGTTTGGCGTTTTCTTCACCTGCATTTCATGCGGGGCGATAAGCCTGCCAAAGGCATTGGAAGCCAATGCTGTCAAGGATGTAAGCGTGAAAAGCGAAACTAAAAAAGAAGACTGGAAGAAATCACACAAGAAAAATGAAAAGGGCGAGATACAAATACGCTCTGACGACCCCGATTTCTTTTAATAGCTTAATCAGCGATTTTATAATTTACAACTAGTCTTGTAAATCCTTCAACATCCTTGTCCTTTGTTATCTTTTCAAACAGTCCACTATTATTCAGCGCTGTTTCCACTTCATTTATTACTGCCTGCACATCCTTGGTTGATGTTAAATCAATATCTTCACTTAACCTCATGTGGTTAAAAAATATCTTTTGAAAAGCCGTGCCACCTTTGAAATATAGTCCCTTTATGTCCCTAATCAGGTAAAGGATTTGAGTTAAATAATAATCCTTTATCAGCAAAAGCTCATTAAACTTCTGCCTATCAGCAATATCTTTCAAGTCATCTATTGTTATCCTTTTGATTTCAGCCATTCTTTTGCATCCTCTTTGTTCAACAAACTAATGTCGTGATTTCCGATTTTCTTCTGAACTGCTTTGTCTAATCTTTTTTTGGTTGTTCGATGAAATAATAGCTTAGTGTTTAAAACTTCGAGTTTCCCCTGTCTTCTTGTGGTATAAACGTCAATTCTCATTGGAATTTGTTCTGTCAATCCCCAATAGATGGCTGCAGCCCATCCCCCTATAAAATAGTCCTTTCCGTTGCAGGCTTCATCAGCAATAATATGGGGATTTTCACTCCAAACTCCCGATTTGGCTTTTATTGGGACTAAATAATATTTTGTCCTGTTCAGTTTTGCAACTCTGTTCTTTCTAAGCAGACTTTTGAATATATTATATCTTTGAGTCCTGCTATTAGTGAGGTGTTTGATGTCATCTACTGTAAAGAAGTATTTCTTATTGAACTCCAGCCAAGATACAATTTCCATTTCCTTCTTTGAAAGTCCTTCCATTTAACATCAATTAGTAATATTACTACTAATTACTGTTATATAAATGTTTTGTAAAAAGTTCATCTCCCCAGAAGTTAAACAAGCTGTCCATGTTGCTTGGCTTTGCCTTACTTTAAGTCTTTTAAGCTGGTGGCTTTCTTGACCATCTCAAGAGTAAGGTTATTTTCAACTCCCCTTTCAGCCATTAAGTCTAAAAAGTCCCCTATGTACATTTGGGCGAACTTTGCTGCTGCTCCAAGTGAAAGCTTGTTTTTTTTGTACAATTCAAGAGCCCTCTGTTTTCTATCTTCTTCTATTCCTACGTGCAGAATATTTCTTATTACTGTTGATTTGTCTGCCTTTAGAAAAGAGCTTACTTTATTCAGATACTCTGCGCTTTCTTTATCCAGCCTCAAAGCAATTACTTTCATGTTTTCAGCCATTTTTTCCACCTTCTAATTTTTCAAGGGCATCGAAAATGATCTGATTGTTATATCTTCCCTTGAATGATAATTCCCTTACCATTTTAATTGCAGTGCTTTTGTCAATTTCTTTTTCGTTAACACAGTCAAATATTAGCCTGATTGTAGTCGTAAATGGTATTCTGAATCTTTCACAATATTTTATTGCCTTGAAATCATCAGTCGCAACTATCGAAGCTTTTCCCTCTGAAAACAAACAGATTGCTTCAGCTTCTCCTTTTCCCAATCCGTGAATTTCATTAATTTCTTTGAATTTCTCCATTTTTGTTATCTTCTGCAATCTTATTTTTTTATTATCAGTCAACTCCTTCAGTTTTGATGCGTCAGGGTGGTTTTTGGTTAATCCTTCTTCAATTGCCTCTTTATAAACTTCATCAGGAATTATTACTTCGTGTTTAGTGCAGACAACTTCCAAAAGCTCAATTTTGCAAAGCAATATCAAGACTGAAGAGTCGGCTACAACAATGACCATGTAATGCAATGTAAACTTTGTAATATAAATAGTTTATGTTTTTAGGCTTATATTCGACTTTATTAATTGTTGTGGTTCAATCAGCCCTGTTCTATACTCTTTTGCGAAATCACCGTTTAATACTTTTTCAACTCTTGATTCATCGATTCCAAATCGCTTATTTATCTTTTTAACAGCTTCACTTAAACCTTCATTAAAGAAAACTCCGCTTAAGTCAAAAAGCACTATTCTATCTTTTGTAGATATCGTCATGGTGTCCGAAGTCTTTGAAAATCACTTTTTTGTTTTTTTCATCTACTGAAAAGGTCAGCACGAAATGAGAATCAATGTGAACTCTTTTCCAGTGCTGCAAAGGTGCCCTTAAATTCTTGTAGTGGTTAGGGTTCTGGATTATTTCTTCAATCTTCTTTACTATCTGCTCATAATGGTTTTTGTTTTTCTTTGAAAGTTTTCCAACTATCTTAGAGAGTTCTTCTGAGAATTCAAAGGAATAAGGAACATTATCCATACAGTTTCCTTAAGTTTTCAATAGTGCCTATTTTGACAGTAGTTTGTTTATCGATTCTTGAGGCTCTTTCAAGATATTCTGGGCGAAGCTCAGGCTCTAGCAACTCATTACTGAACTCTTTTACAATTCTATCTATTGCAGCCGACTTGTCCTTAAGCCCGTATTTGGCTTTTACTACATTCAATACTCTGTTTGAATCTTCCGAAATATTGATTATTGCTTGCACCATAGTTAATCCCTCGTTGATATGGTATTAATGCCTTATTAATATTTAAGTGTTTTGGTTTTCGTTGATAAAAAGCCGTGCAAATAGATGAAAGAAATGTTCAAATCCCCGAAACTCCTTTAGAATTTTCCGATTTTGTCGTCGATAAAAATAATTAGAACGCCAGGCCCAGGATTTGAACCTGGAAGCCCTTTCGGGCAACGGTTATCTTGCTTGCTGCAAAGTTCGAGACCGCCGCAATAGCCGGATTCTGCCAACCTGGCACAGGCATGAGAGGAATGGCAGGGTTTTTATGGTTTTCTGTAAATGACTGTCATTTTTCTATCAGATGCATTATGGTTGTTTCGCCTTGCTGCACGAAAAACCTAATGCCTCTTCTCGGCATTATCTTTTTCTATTTTGATTGTATGATGGTTGTTTTCCATTGCTGCACGAAAAACCTAATGCCTCGCCTGGGATTTGAACCCAGGTCGCGGCCTCGAGAGGGCCGCATGATTGGCCGGACTACACCAGCGAGGCATGTTTTGTGTTCAGTCCGTGGGACTTTGCCATGCAAATGTCCCACTTAACTAATTTGGATGCGACCTTATTAAAGGGCGCCCGTGGCTTCACCAGCGAGGCACAGTTCATACGGCTTTACGCCGTATTTAAGTAGTTTTGGTGCAAGCTTTACTAAAAGCTGCCCGCGGCTAACACCAGCGAGGCATCTTTTGGATTGGCAGTTGTGTTGATTTATAAAATTGCCGATTATTTTTTGCTGAAGAACTCCCTTATGCCGTCAAGGTAAAACTGTGTGGTTCTTGGGCTCATTCCTTTTGGGAAGCATCTGTAGTATCTCGGCCAGATGTATCTTTCATCTATGAAAAGTACCGCTCCCCTGTCTGTTTCGCTTCTTATGCATCTTCCAGCTGACTGCATGGCCTTTGTAAAGGCAGGGAACACATAGCCATAGTCCCAGCCCTTTCCGAATTTCTTGTCGTAGTATTCTACAATCTGCGCTGTTTCAAGGTCTGGCTGGGCCAATGGGAGACCTACAATCAGGACTCCGTTGAGGAATTCCCCTGGAAGGTCTATGCCTTCATTAAAGTTTCCGCCTATAACCGCCAGCAGCAGCCCTCCCCTGAGGTAGGACATCTTGAAGTTTTTCAGCAGCCCTGTTTTCTCCTCCTTGGAAATGTTTGGGTGCTCTACAAAGATGTTTTTTTGTGTGTTTCCGTGTATGTGCTTGTGGACCTCGTTGAGAATGCTGTAGCTCGGGAAGAATATCGCGACGTTTCCAGGTATCTCATCGGAAGATTTTATGCATATTTCTCCAATCTTCCTGTACTGCTCTGTGTTTCTTTCGCTGAACTTGGTTGTAACGCCTGTTATTATCAGGGAAAGCCTGTTTGCAGGGGGAAATGGATTTTTATACTCGCGCTCAATTGTGCCTTCGGGGAAACCGAGGATTTCCCTGTACATTGTCGTGGGTGCAAGGGTGCCGCTCATCAGTATGGCTGAATGTGCCTGGCTTAATAGTTCCCGTGCCTGGCTTCCCGGGTCAAGGCAGCGGTATGAAAGCGAGATTACAGGGCTCCTGCTGCCCAGCTTTCTGCTCATTATCCTTGCAAACCCCTCTTCTTTCCCCTCCTGCCAGATGCTTATGAAGTCAGCAACGCTCCCTATGGAGCTCTGCTTCTGGGTTTCGCGTATTTCCTCGGCAATCATTTCAAGCTTTTCCAGCACTGTTTCTGTGTCGTAGTTTTCAAGCCCTTCAAGAAGCTGCTCTTTCCTTATTATCCTCTCAGTCTCCAGGGATGAAGCCAGTGCATTGAATGACTTCCTGAGGTCTGCCATGAACTGCTTTTCCGTGTCTCCGGCGTATTTCTCAGCCTCTTTGACAGCCCTTTCTATTGTGAAGCTGGTGATTGTGTCTGAAAGCATCTCCCTCATCCTTTCAGGAAGATTGTGCCCTTCATCAATGATTATTATGGAATCCTCAATCTTTTTTCCTGTTTTCTTCAGGAATCCCGCTCTTATGCGCTGGTTGAAGACATAGTAGTAGTCTGAGATTATTACTGTTGCATCTTGTGACGCGATTGCAGCGGTTTCATATGGGCATACTCCGTGCTGTTTTGCAATTTGGACTGTCATTTCTGTGTGAGTCGGCTCTTTTTTAAGCGCATCAACCACTGAATTTGTGCCTTCAGAAAGGGTGCCGCCCTTCCTGAGATTTGTGTAGAACCTGCACTGGTTTGACTCGCGCAGGGCCTTGCAATAGTCGTAAAACTGCCTGTTTGACAGCCCATCAGCCCCATCTTGCGCGCACATGTGCTTCTTCCCGACAATATCTGTGACTGTAAATCTCGCCTTGGGGTATTTTGTTCTTATTTGCTTTAGTGTTTCAAGTGCAAGCATGTGCTGCGTGTGCCTTGAAGTAAGGAAGAATACAGTCATGCCCTTGCCCAATGCGTATTCAAGGGCTGGTGCGAGTGATGCTGCTGTTTTCCCAAGCCCTGTGGGGGCATTCGCAATCAGGCATTTTCCTTTTGAGACTGCATCATGTACGTCATTCAAAAGCTTTATCTGCTCGTCCCTTACCTTTTCATGAGGAAAAAGCGAAGTGGCAGCATTCATCAGGCTGATAGCAAAACAGCTTATTTAAAAAGTTTGGTTTTCAGCGTATCTGGAATGAACTATATTGCGCATTCAAAGGCTGCTGAGTTTTTGGGAATGCTTGGCGTGCTGGGCAGCCAGCTTCCTGACATGCAGGGCTTAAGGGTGCTCCACAGGAGAGGCAACGATTTTTTTGGATACGTATCCGGGAACTATCCGGATTATTCGCATCTGTCTCTTGGTGTCTTAAGCCACAATGTCCTGGACAGGCTTTCCAATAATAGCCCACTTCTTAGTGAAGCCAAGCAGGATGCGAAAAGGATGGTAAAGGCAGCTGATACTGGAATTGGGATGTATGGGCTTATGGTGGCGCATGAGATGATAGTGGATATAAGTGTTGATTCCCTGCTGCTGGAAAGGGAGCCCGGCCTGGCGCAGATGGCTGCAGACTGCTGGAAAGATTTGCCTGTGGTTCAGCAATGCATCGCAGGCTTTACAAAGGAGGGCGTCTCACTGGAGGAGTTCAGCGGGCATGCACTGGAAATAATGGCGAGCTATTTTACAGTTCAAGGCTGTGCATTGTCTTTTTCAATGAGGCTTTCAAGGCTTATGGCTCAGAATGGAAAGCCATCCCCAAATGATTATCGCGGGCTTGAAGGCGTGTTTCACCATACAAGGGAAGCTCTGATAAGGGCTGGATGCATAGAAGAGATGGACTGCCTTTTTGAAAGAACAAGGCAGGCTGTAGAGCAGTTGATGGAGTAAGCTTGTTATCACGGTTTGATTATAGCTGCTTTATGTAATCCATTATCCTGGCAGTTGGCTCAATGCTGCTTGGCTTAATGCCCTCAATCTTATCAGCCTGGTATTTTATTATCTGGTCAAGCTCTATTCCTACAAAATTCCTTCTTGTTGCCCTGCTGATTCCCTGGGAATGCGCAACCACTACACTTCCTCCGCCGAAGGCATAGAAACTTTTTTCAGGATAATAACATCTTTGTCCCCCATAACCGCGAACCTCTGGCCTTCTTTCAGACCCAGCTTGCTCCGCATTCGTAATGGAATAACTATCTGCCCCTTTGACGACATTTTTGTTAATGGTACGCTGCTCATTTTTATCACCTTTTGCTATGT
>JACPTE010000038.1 GCA_016192945.1 Candidatus Woesearchaeota archaeon | reverse complement strand
TTAATTTTTCTATCCAAACGTTCTGACTTTTTCATGGTGGAGCTACGACCTCCACCCCCAACAGCAGCCTAACGGCTGCTTTGGGTTATTTAAAACTACCGAGACTTTCTACAGAGCCGTATGACTGGGCTTAGTAGAAAATGTAAATATTTATATTGCTTCATGCACTATGAGGCTCTTATGAAAGTCTTATTCATATGCAACCAGAACAAGCACTGCAGCAAAACTGCAGAGCTCCTTTTCAAGAATCTTTTTGAAACAAAGTCAGCAGGTCTCTTCAATGAAAGGCCGCTGACTGATGAAGAGATTGAGTGGGCGGATTTGGTTGTGGTGATGGAAGACTTTCAGCGAACTGAAATTGGGCGCCGGTTTCCGAAGCAGTATAATAAGAAAAAGGTCGTCTCGCTGGGAATTGATGACACATATTCATTCAATCAGCCAGAATTGATAAATATCTTGAAATTAAAAGTCGAAGAATTATTTAGTCCACTCTAGAATTTGTTCGGTAGCTTCCTTTTTTGTGCGGAACATTTTAGTTTCTGAAATGCCTATCGAGGCAATTCTCCTTGTTAACTTATAACATTCTCCCATTTCATCTTGTTTCTTTTTTGCTGATTGAGTTAATCCTTCTTTGTCGCTAGTTCAAAAATCATTTGCGCTGAAAAAAAGAGAGCAGAGAACATAAATCCTGCTGCAATGATTTTTGAAATGAGGGTTTTTCAAAACCCCCGATAGAAATAAAAATCAAGCAGGCATTGCAACGCCGTCTATTTCCTTGAGCCCCTTCCTGTTCCTTACCAGCTGTATTACCTTTTGCTGGTGCTCAAATGGCAGCTTTTCAAACAGCTGGTCAACAACATAGAAATTGCCCCTTCCCTCTGTTGAGCTTCTCAGGTCTGATGTCAGCCCGAACATCTCTGCCACTGGCAGCTTTGCCTTGACTGTTATGTGCTCTTCCTCCTGCTGCATGTCAACAAGCTGTCCTCTCCTGTTCTGGATGAGCTTGGATATGCTTCCCATGTAGTCTATTGGCGCTTCTATCTGGAGAACCTGCACTGGCTCGTATATCACAGGGCCTGAATTGAGTATTGAAAGCCTTATCGGGTCCCTTACTGCGGGCAGCACCTGTGCCGGCCCCCTGTGTATTGAGTCCTCGTGGAGCTTTGTGTCCATTAGCAGGACTTTTATTTTTGTGCATGGCTCCCTTCCCAGCGGGCCGAACGTCATGACGTCTTCAAACGCGTCCATCACCATGTCTATGACCTCTCCGAGATGCACTATTCCCCTTGTCATGTCTATCAGCAGGTTTCCGTTGAATATGTCCCTTACCCTTCTTGAAATCTTGCTTTCCATCCCTGCCTCTTCAAGCGCGTTCCATAAGTCCTCGTCTTTCTTCTTGACTCTCATCTCTGATATTTTCCCCTCTTTTATCATGTTGTAAATTTCGTCTTCCAGCGGCTCTACCTTGAAGTAGAACTTGTTGTGCTTGTTTGGGGACTTGCCCTCTACTTCCGGGCCTGGCTTTGTGATTGTTTCCCTGTAAACAACTATTGGCTCTGATGTCTGTATCTCAACCCCTTTCTCTGTCTTTATCCTGTTTTCAATAACCTCAAGGTGAAGCTCTCCCATCCCGCTCATAAGGTGCTCTCCTGTCTCCTCGTTGATTTCTATCTTTATTGTCGGGTCTTCCTTGCTTACCTGCCTTAGCACTTCCACAAGCTTCGGAAGGTCTGATGGCTTTTTTGCCTCAACTGCCTTCGTGACTACAGGCTCAAATATGTGCTTTATTGCCTCAAACGCCTCAAGATCTGGCGTGTCTGAAACTGTTTCTCCTGAGAATACGCCCTTCAGGCCTACGATTCCTATAACGTTGCCTGCGCTTACCCTGTCAACAGGCTCCCTTTTTGCGCCGTTATACACTGAAATCTGCTGGACCCTGACCTGCTTTTTTCCCATTATCATGTATACGTCCTGTCCCTGCCTGACTGTGCCTGAGAAGAGCCTTCCTGCGGCAACCTCTCCTGCGTGCTTGTCCCAGACTATCTTTGTGCATACGAACGCTACAGGGCCGTTTGGGTCGCAGCTCATCAGCGATTTGCCTGTCTCGCTTTCAAGGTCGCCGTGCCATATTTTCGGAACCCTGTAATGCTGCGCCTGGAGTGGGTTGGGATGGTGCTTTACTACCATTCCAAGAACAACCCTGTGCAATGGGGCTTTTTTTGCAAGCTCCTTGACTGTTTCCTCGCTTCCTGACTCATACGCGTCTATTACATCCTTGAATGTGACTCCTGATTTCTGCATGTATGGTATGTTGAGCGCCCACTTGTGGAATGCGCTTCCGAATGATACTGAGCCTGCATTCACGTTTACCTGCCATTTTTCCTTGAAGTCCTTCTCTGCTATCTGGCTGATGAGCTTGTTTACGTCGTTGATTACCTTGATGAACCTTTCCTGCATCTTGTCAGGGGTTAGCTTTAGCTCCTTGATGAGCCTGTCTGCCTTGTTTATGAATAGCACTGGCTTTACCCTTTCCTTTAATGCCTGCCTCAGCACTGTTTCTGTCTGCGGCATTATTCCCTCTACGCAGTCAACAAGCACTATGGAGCCGTCAATAGCCCTCATCGCCCTTGTCACGTCTCCCCCGAAATCCACGTGGCCTGGCGTGTCTATCAGGTTTATGAGGTATTCCTCGCCGTCCACTTCATGCACCATTGACACGTTTGCAGCGTCAATAGTTATTCCCCTTTGCTGCTCATCCTCGTGAAAGTCAAGAACCAGCTGCCTTCCTGCAAGCTCATCGCTTATCATGCCCGCCCCTGCCAGGAGGTTGTCTGAAAATGTTGTCTTTCCGTGATCTATGTGAGCAGAAGTGCAGATATTCCTGATGTGAGTGGGCTTGTTCATTAGCCTCATAACCTTCTCAACCATCTTTTCAGCCATTTTTCACCCTTGCGATTGCGTCATCGCACTGCTTAATAATTTTTTCCATCTCGTTCATCTGGTAGCCTGAGTTTATCTCTGCGAGCAGCCCCTTCTTCCTGTAGAATCCTATTAGCGGCTTTGTCTGCCTTTCATATACATCAAGCCTGTTGATTATTACTGCCTCGCTGTCATCCTTTCTCATTATCAGCTTTCCCAGGCAGTTGTCGCACGTTCCTGACTTTTTTGGAGGGTTGTTCCTGATGTGGTATATTGCCCCGCATTTTGTGCACACTCTTCTTCCAGAAAGCCGCTCTATTATTATGTTCCTGTCTGCGCTGAAGTTCAGGGCAAGGTCCGGCTTTGCAAATGTATCCATGGCATTTGCCTGCTCAATTGTTCTTGGGTAGCCGTCAAGGAAAAAGCCGTTTTTTACGTCTGGCTTTTCCAGCCTCTCCCTTATTATCTCGTTTGTTATCTCATCAGGAACCAGCTGGCCTGTCTCTACAATTGACCTGACCTTGAGCCCCAGAGTGGTCTCATTCCTGATTGCATCCTTGAATATGTCTCCTGTTGATATGTGGGGAAGGCCGTATTTTTTTGACAGCATGGCTGCAACTGTTCCTTTTCCAACTCCCGGCGCTCCCAAAACGATAATTTTCATTTTGAAGTTTAGAAGATGTGCACGTCATTGAGAGTCTTGTATGTGTGCAGTTCCTTCCTGTCAAACCACAGCTCTATTTCCCTCTCAGCATCTTCCTCGCTGGACGAGGCGTGTATTATGTTCTTGACAGGTATTTTTTTGCTGTCAGCATATGCGTAGCTCATGTGGCTGAAGTCCCCCCTGATTGTGCCGGGCATGGCTGCGAGGGGTTGCGTGTCGCCTGTCATCTTTCGTATGTTTTCAATGGCATTTACCCCTTCAATCGCTATTGCTATTACCGGCCCTGAGCTTATGAAGTCCACCATCTTGCTCCTTACGTGCTCTCCCCTTCTTTTTGCAAGGTCTTCAGTGTAGTGCTTCATCGCAAAACTCTTGTCAGCCCATTTCATCTTCATCCCCACTATCTTGAAGCCGGCATCTTCAAGCCGGGTTATTATTCTGCCTGCTATTGAGCGCTGAATCCCGTCAGGCTTTATTATGACCAGTGTCCTTTGTATCATTCCTTTCCAGTCTCCTCTTCTGCGGTTTCCTCCTCAAAGGCTGCCGCTTTTGTGTATGGCGATTTCCTTCTCAGCTTTACTGTTCTCTTTTCGCATCTGCTTGAGCAGAAGTAATAAATCTTTCCTGTTTTCCTTACATACATCTTCCCTGTTCCCTTTTCTATGTTCTCGCCGCAGTATTCGCATCTCATCTTACTTCCTGCCCTGGTTTAGCTTTCTTGCCTCTATTTCGGTTTCCCTTAGCATCAGTATGTCGCCTATCCTTACAGGCCCTTTCACGTTCCTTCTCAGGATTTTGTTGGCCTCCTTGCCCTCAAGCACCTTGCACCTGACCTGTATTGCCTCTCCCCTGATTCCAGTCCTTCCTATAATCTCTTCAACCCTGGCGGGGGTTGCTTGCGAGAATGATACCTGAGCTCCAGTCTTCTCCTGGACAGCGGGCTTTTTCTCCTCGCCCTCCCCAGGTTTTTTTCCCTCCTGCTCTTTTTCAGGTTTTTTGGCAGCCATTTTAAGCTTCCTTTATGATTTCCTTTAAAAGTTCCTTTGCGTCACCTTCCTGGACTATTGCAACGCTTCCTGTTGCAATTCCAAGCCCTGCTGCCGCCCCAAGCTCTTCCTTGCTTGGGACTTCTGCGAATGGTATTCCCTTTTCCTTTGCAAGAAGCGGTATGTGCATTACAATCTCTGGCGGGTTGACGTCCTTCGCAACAACGACAAGCTTTGCCTGGCCCCTTTCTATGGCCTTGGTGACCTCGTTTGTGCCCTTTCTCAGCTTTCCTGTTGCCTTGGCTATTTCAACAGCCTCAAGCACTCGCTCAGTTTGTTCTTTTGATGCCATCTTCATTCCTCCGGTAAACATGCATATGGTTTTTGGTTTTATGGCTTGATTGTATGGCTTAGAAACCCAAGAATAACCATCCTTCAGGCCTCAGCCATCATCAGCTGAATAAAAGGGTATGGGAGTTGTTTATAAATATATTGGTTTTGTGCATTGCATGGATTATTTAGTGTGAAAACGCTATCAGCAGTACTCCAGCAACCATTATTGCAGCCCCCGCAATCCGCTCGCGAACATTCTTTTCCTTGAAAACAAAATGCCCCCAGGCAACACTCAATACCGAGCTGGCTCTTTTTATTGCAATGACATAGGCAACTAGAGCCATTGAAATTGCAGTAAACTGAAAAATCAGTGTAAAAGCGCTTGCCACGCCAATCGGGAATAAATGCTTAGCATCCCCGGCTTTTACTTTTGATTTTTGCCTGATTAAGATAATTGGAGCCAATAAGATTACCATCATTAAGCTTAATGAAAATGCCCAGAATATGGGGGAGGAATTTGCAACTCCAATCTTGTCAATGTTTGAGGTAATGCTCCAGATGAATGCGACAATCAGCATCAACCTCGGGCCAGGCTCCTTGAAAAGCGCCTTAAATGGCGCAAGGTAGCCCTTGTGGAATTCCTTTATCTGAAGGACATAAGCCCCTAAGACAACTAACGATATGCCAAGAATGCCAGCAACCGGAGGGAACTCATGAACAATAAGAGGGGAAGTGACCAGCAAAAAAAGCGGAGTAAAAGTAACAAATGGGGCTGTTATTGACAAGTCAGAATCCTTGATTGATTTCATGAACAAAACCTGGGCTGCAAGATAAAGCGGAGCGCCAATGGCCAGTGCAATCCAGAAGACGGGCTTGATTTCTGGAATATGAAAAATGAAGATAGCCGGCAAAAGCAAAAGAGCTGCAAAAAATCTCATTCCCCAGGAGGCTGCAAACTCATCTACATGCTTGAGGCCTTTCTTGCTGAAAACATGGTTCAGAGACTCTGAAAAGGCTGCCAGCAATGCGAAGCCGAACCAGGCCATAAAGATTGTTCAGAAGCAGAGTTTAATAATCTTGTCATGCAGTCTGCCATAAGAGAAGGTCCTTGGTTGTGAGCTTTTTGCCCTTTATCATTTTCTCCCTGAGCTCTTTTTCTTTCTCCTCAAAAAACTTTTCTTTCTGCTCCTGCCTTTCCTTGATTCGGGTTTCCTGTTCAGTGTCCAGCCTCACTTTAAGGCTGTTGAGAGTCTTGAGGTTTTCCTTGAGCTTGGTGTTGGCTTCCCTGAACTTATCTGCGGTTTCCCTGTATGCCTTGTAGGCATCCTGCTCCTGCGCCTTGAGCTCTCCCAGGCTTCTGATGGAGGCCAACATATGCTCGTGGTGCCTCTGGCTTTCTGCTGCGTTTGCCCTGATTTTTTCCTTCAGCCCTGATATTTTTTCCCTGCTTTCAGAAAGCTCCCTCACAACAGCCTTTTCCTCCTCAACAGCAGGAAGCAGCTTTTCTATCTCGTCCAGAGTCTTTTTCTTGCTTTTCAGGAGCTTCATAAGCCTCTGCTCCTCATCAAATCTTATTGCCTCTGTTTCAATCCTGGTTTCAAGCCTCTCAATGTCCCTCTTGATTGAGGCCTGAGTGTTATGGCTTCGTGCCATGTTCAGGATGATGGTTTTTTCCTTCTCTGGTAGGCCTGCCTTTGCCTTGAGCTCATTCAGGCGCTTGACTGCTGGCTCAAGCTCGGTCTTGCTTTCCCTGACTGATGAGGTTAGCAGGTCCCTTCTGCTTTTGGCTTCCCTTATCTGCCGTATTGAATCTCTGATTTTTTGCTTGAGAATTCTTAGCTTGCTTATGGCGGTCTGCTTTTCCCTGTCCAGGTTGTTTAGCTCTGACTTAAGCCTTCCTGTTTCGGTCTGGCACCTTTTGAGTTCTGAAGTTAAGTCATCCATGATAATGAATGTCCAGAGAGCGATGTGCTCTCATGGAATTCCATTCTTTTCATAGCATCATCCGAACAATGCGCCGAGTCCGGCTGCTGCCTGCTCTACATTCTTCTTTTCTTCTTCTTTCTTCTCTTCCTTCTTTCCTGCGTGTGCTGCTGGCGCTGCTGCTGCAACCGGCGCTGCCTGGACAACTGATGCCTCCTTTATGGCCGCGTCTATGTCAACCCCTTCAAGTGTAGAGACCAATGCCTTGGCCCTTGCCGGGTTTGGCGTTATTCCTGCGGCGTGGAGGACCTTGTTCAGGGATTCCTCGTCAATCTTGTGCCCTGTTTTGTGCAATAGCATCGCAGCATATACGTATTCCATAATCTCGACCTCCATTGAGTATTATTTGCCTTTTTCTTTGTCGTGCCTTAAAGTTCCCTTTTTCTTGAGCTCCTCGTAAAGCTCCTCGCTTTTCTTCTGCTCCTCTCTGTTCTCCTCGTCCTTTCTGATGTGCTGGAGCTTTTCGGCAATATGCCTGTCTTGCTCCATTTTCTTTTTGACTTCGTCAAAGAATTCCTCTTCATCAGCCTTCTTCTCAACCCGCCCTTTTGTGAGCACTTCCTTTGCGATTGATTCTACTTTTCTGATTTCACCCATCTCGCGCTCATGCTTGAGCTGCTCTATCTTTGAGTCTATCTCCTCTTCATCAGATAGCTTGGTTGTTATTTCCCTTGCCAGTTCCTGAGGTAGCCTGCTCTTTATGGCTTCCGCCCCCCTTTCTGCTTCTGTGATTAGCTTGCTTGCAAGCGCGTCTGACATGATGCCTTTTGTTATTGCAATCGCTTTTGCGGTGTTGTATGCCCTGGCAATGAGTGCCTTTATTGTTTCGCCTGCAGGGTATGCTATGTGGACTGCCAGGCTGTTTGCCTCTGATGCGGCTATCCTTATGTTCCGGATATACTGCTCCTCGTCCACTGAGAGCACGTCTCTTGTGTAGATTACTCCTTTTTCATAAATTGCGACTATGTCCAGCCCTATTTCCATTGGCATGATGCTCAGCTTTGTCAGGACGTCTGATACCTTCTTGCTGATTTTCTCCCCTTCAGCCACTATTGTGAAGTCCTGCCTTATGGCAACCTTTCCGCCTTCAACCCCTGTTTTGAGCCCTACTGCTGAGAGCTCGCTGATTATCGGGCCTGGGGCGAACTGTGTCGGGCCTGCAGGTATCACTATGTCGCGGGGAGCTTGCTGCCCCGGCTTTGCAGGCGCTGCTGTCCTGCTCTTCTTCAGTGTTGAGGCCAGCTTGAATGGGTTCTCTTTGGTCAATACGAGGCACGGCATTCCCCTTGTGTATTTCTTAAGCTCTGAAACATTCTTCTTTTCCAGTTCAGCCTTGTCCAATGCCCTGTCTATCAGCTTTTTCTTTGACATTGTGAGGAGCATGCTGCTTCTCAGCTTGGCTCGCATCCTCTGCAGCTGCGGCCCCGGGATGTTCTCCATGTTTATTATGCCGACCAGGGGGTATTCGCTGATAAGACTCGCCAGCTCTTCAACCCTCGCCACCTTGTATTCTGCGACTTTTGGAGTGTACATGATTATCACTTTATCTTTATTGGAGGGCTCATGGTGAGCTTTACCATTGCCGACTTTATGTTTGATTCCTCGTTTGGCAGGTGGTGTATTATCTGCTCATAGAGGCTTGCTGCGTTCTCCGCAACCTTCTCAAGCTCCATTGTTTCCTTGCCAAGGAGGCACTGGATTATGGGGGCTGTCCTTGCAGATACCCTTATTGTCCTCTGCAGTGTTTCATGGAGCTGGTTCAGGTTTGACTTCGGGTTTACTATGCAGCCTGCCTTCGGGTTTGGCATCTTTCCCTTGGGCCCGAGCGCCCTTCCGAAGTTTGTTGCGACCTGCCCCATCAGGTTTCCCTGGGCTAAGAAGTAGTCGTATTTCCTTGCCAGCTTCTTGGCAATCTTCTTGTTCTTTCCATATTTCTGGAAGTCATCTATCAGGATTACCTCGTCACACGCCTTCTTTGCCTCTTCAGCCAGTTCCTGGTCCACAAGTGCGCACACTGTCACTTTCTTTCCAGTCCCGTTTGGAGTCTGCGCAAAGAAGTCCACCTGGTTCTCTGTCTTTTTCAGGTCAATGTCCTTAAGGTTCACTATGAGGTCAAAGCTCTGCGAGAAACTGCGCTTCTTGTGCTCCTTAAGCTTGTTCAGTGCTTCAACGATTATCTTCTTGTCCATCAAAACCCTCCTACGCTAAGGTAGTGCTTTTCTTCTTTCGGGCATGATTCGGGATATTCAGGTTGTTTATAAAGTTAACTATGATGGCAGTATTTCCGAGTTCGCTTTGATCACACGGAAACTGTTCCATGAAAAATATTTATAAATACGCCGGAAACACTGCCTTCATGGCACTGCTTAATCTGCTGGTTAAGGCTGATGAAATCCACACAGCTGACTTGGGAAGGGCGATTGGGCAGTCTCTATGTTTGAATGGATTTCACCAGCTCCCTGAGCGTTTTCCTGGGGAAATGAAGTTTTCAAGGGCGCCAGGGATGGATTCTCTTGAAGTCGCTGTTGTCAATTATTCTGCAAGGGCTTCTCCTGTTGAGGCTGTTGAGGCTGTAATGAAAGGCTGCCTGTATATTGTTCAGCTTGAGGCTGGCGAGCAGGACCTTAGGACTGTCAGGGCGGAGCAGTTATCAATACTTGAGGAATCCCTTGGAATAGGTTTCTCTTCAAATCCCGAGTTGATGGAGTGGATGAGGGTGAGCGCGTTTAGGAAGGTTAACATGAAGCAGGAGTCTTATGCATTGGTGGATGCGCTGTTGGGGCTCGGTTCAGGAGGTATAGAAATTGCAGTTACAGGCAGCCTTGCTGCGCCTATTGTGATGCAGTATTACAGGATGATGTTCGATGGCAGAGGCGCTGGGCCTGTTTGTGATTTCATTGCCCGCCCGGTTTACGAGAGGGCAGCTCCACAGGCTATTTCATCCTGCTTCTGAATGAGCCTGCGCAGTACTTGCAGCAGAAGTGAGCCTTTTTCCCTTTAATCATCTGGCTGTGGGCGTTTCCATATATCCTGCATGCGCAGTTTGCGCATTCTGTGATTTTCTGGGATACGGCTGATTGTGCCAGCTCCCCGAACCTTGCAAGCATTACGTCAACAAATTCCCTGCCCTTCCTTGTCAGATTGTATGTTTTCTTGTCCCTTTCCCCTTTCTTTTTTGCATCTACCATGTTGTTCCCGGCGAGGGTGCTGAGGAAGGGGTAGACCTGGGATGGGCTTATTTTCCTGTCCAGCTTTTCTTCAAGCTCCTTCATCAGCTCGTAGCCGTGCTTTGGCTGTTCGCTTAGAAGGAGAAGCGTGTAGAACTTTACCATGCTGTTTATCCTTAGCGCCATAATAGTGCGGTATTACCGAAATATTTAAATATTTCTATATATCAGTATTTTGATATATCGTAAATTATAATTATAAGCATGTCGGAGGTGAATCAAGATGAAAAAAATGAGCAAAGGGGTGGATGCGCATAAGGTTGGCCTGGGCCTTGCAATCACTTCTGTGATACTCTATTTTGCCTGCCTGTTGTTTGTGCTCTTGGCTCCTGAAGGGGTTGTGGTTGTTTACTCCTATGCTGCCGGAGCCTTGTTTGCAGTGATTTACAACAAGCTTTGAAATGGCAAAGTCAATGCTTAGGATAACAGGGATGGATTGCGCCAGTTGCGCGGTTACGATAGAGAAATCCCTGAAGAGGCTGAAGGGAGTGAAGTCAGCCAGCATTAATTACGCATCTGGCAACGGGCTGGTTGAATACGATGAAGGCTCTGTTTCTGAAAGCCAGCTGGCTGATGCTGTTGTGAAGGCGGGTTATAAGGTTCGTGTTGGCCCTTCTGGCAGCGGTAATCAGGAAGCCTCTGAAGTGGTATTGAAGGTTAAAGGGATGGATTCCCAGCACTGCGCAATGATTGTGGAGGGCGCTGTAAGGAGGCTGAAGGGCATCAATAAGGTATCAGCAAGCTATGCCTCAATGAAGGCAGTGGTTAATTACAGCCCTGCATTGACCAGTGTTCAGGCAATAAGGAAGGCTATAGTCAGTTCAGGTTATGATGTTGAGGATTTTGAAGAGCTCGCAGAAGACAGGGAAAGGGATGAAAGGGAGATGGAGATAAGCAGTCTGAGGAACCGCTTTGTTCTGTCGCTGGTGCTTGGCCTGCCATTGGCTTACTTTGCAATGTCTGATTTGGTTGGGCTTCCTCATCTGCCTGTTGATGCGCGATTGATGGCTCTGCTGCAGTTAGCCCTTACAACCCCCATAATATTAATCAATCGCGAGTTCTATGTGAGGGGCATTCGCGCTGTGATTTTCGGGGGAACAGCCAACATGGACACGCTGGTTGCAGTTGGCACAGGCGCTGCTTACATCTACAGCCTTGTATTGACTGTGCTCATTTTAAAGGGTGGCAATTTTGGCATGCATGGCCTGTATTACGAGATAGCAGGGATTCTTCTCATGTTCATAGTTCTTGGAAAGCTTCTTGAGGCAGTTGCAAAGGGAAGGACTTCTGAGGCTATAAAGAAGCTGCTTGGGCTTCAGCCAAAGACTGCTGTTGTAATAAGGAGGGGCAAGGAGTCAGAGCTTCCGATTGGCGAGGTTGTTGTTGGAGATGTTCTGGTTGTTAAGCCAGGCCAGAAGATTCCTGTTGATGGTGTTGTTGTTGATGGGCACTCGTCTGTGGATGAGTCCATGGTGACAGGCGAGCCTATCCCTGTTGAGAAGTCAAGGGGTGCTAAGGTGATAGGAGCAACAATAAACAGGACTGGCAGCTTCAGGTTCAGGGCAGCCAAGGTAGGCAGGGATACTGTGCTTGCCCAGATTATCAGGCTTGTTGAGGAGGCACAGGGCAGCAAGGCCCCTATCCAGCGGCTTGCAGATGTGGTTTCTGCTTATTTTGTTCCTGCTGTCGCAGTAATCGCCTTAGCCTCATCCATAATCTGGTTTTCGCTTGGTTACGGGCTGGCGTTCAGCCTGGCAATATTCATCTCTGTGCTTATAATTGCGTGTCCCTGCGCAATGGGCCTGGCAACTCCGACAGCTGTGATGGTAGGGACTGGACTGGGAGCTCAGAGGGGAGTCCTGTTCAAGAGCGCAGAGGCGCTGCAGGAGGCGCACAAGGCTGACATCATTGTATTTGACAAGACAGGCACGCTTACTCTGGGAAAGCCTGAGGTCACAGGAGTGTTCCCTGTAGGGGTAAGCGAGGGGGAGCTCCTGAGGTTTGCAGCCATTGCTGAAAAGCGCTCTGAGCATCCGCTTGGCGAGGCAATCCTGGCTGCTGCGAGGAAAAAAAGGATTGTGGTTCCTGATGCTGCGAAGTTTGAGTCCATCACAGGCAGGGGAATAAGCATCTCTTACCAGGGCAGGAAGCTCCTGCTCGGAAACAGGAAGCTTATGAGCGAAAAAAGGATTCCGATTATTGCTGTTGAAAAAAAGATGGATGAGCTGGAAGGCCTTGGCAACACTGTTATGGTTCTTTCAGTTGACAGGAGGGTTGCCGGAGTCATAGCTGTTGCCGACCCCCTGAAGGAAAATGTGAGGCAGGTTATAGAATCCCTTGGCAAAATGGGGAAGGAAGTTGTGATGATAACAGGCGATAACAGCAGGACTGCCAGCGCAATCGCCAGGCAGGCTGGAATAAGGCGCGTGTTTGCTGAGGTTATGCCTGAGGGCAAGGAAGCCGAGATAAGGCGCCTGAAGCTTGGCGGAAAGAAGGTTGCAATGGTTGGCGACGGAATAAATGATGCCCCGGCGCTTGCCGAAGCAGACATAGGCATAGCAATAGGCTCAGGCACAGACGTGGCTATAGAGGCTGGTGATATAGTCCTGGTCAGGAACAACCTGGAGGGCATATTAACAGCAATTGACTTAAGCAGGTATACGCTGGGAAAGATTAAGCAGAACCTTTTCTGGGCGTTCTTCTATAATGTTGTCGGCATTCCGATAGCAGCAGGGGTTCTTTTCCCCATAACAGGATTCCTCTTAAGTCCGGTGATAGCCGGGGCTGCAATGGCTTTCAGCTCTGTGAGCGTTGTTGGCAATACTCTTTTAATGAAAGGCTTCAAGCCAGGGCAGTAGGATGGAAGTTTACGCGCCGGCTGAGGACTCATTCCTTATACTTGAGGCTGTCAGGGAGCATGCCTCTGGGAAGGTTCTTGAGATAGGTACAGGTTCTGGGCTGCTTTCAATTGAGGCTGCAAAAATGAGGGGTGTCAGCTCAGTTACAGCCACAGACATCAGCAGCGAGGCATTGGCGGCTGCCAAAAAAAGCGCAGGGAAGATTCCAAAAATAAGTTTCATTCACAGCGACCTTTTTGATAGAATACCTCTGAAGAAGTATAAAACGATAATATTCAATCCCCCTTACCTTCCGCAGGACAGGGGAATAAGCGACCGTTCAATTTACGGCGGGAAGAAGGGTTTTGAGATTATTGGGCAGTTCCTCGGCAAGTGCAATTCCTATCTTTCCAGGGATGGGAAAATACTGCTTGTTTTCAGCAGCCTCACGAATAAAGGCAGGGTTGATGGGCTTATAGCGGAAAATTGCCTTGAATACGGGATACATTCCCAGCAGAGCCTGTTCTTTGAGAGGCTTTACTGCTATGTTATCACAAAGTCTGGCTTGCTGAGGGAGCTTGAGAAAAAGAATATAACAGCTGTCAGGAAGATTGCTCGCGGTCATCGTGGGATAATATACTCAGGCATGCTTGGGAAGAGGAAACTGGCAGTCAAGTCAGCCAGCAGCGACAGTACTGCCCGGGGCAATATAGCCTGCGAGGCAAAATGGCTCAGAATCCTGAACAGGATAGGAATAGGCCCGAGGATGGTTTTTTCAGGCAGGGATTATTTTGCTTATGAATTTGTGGAGGGCGAGTTCATTCTTGATTTTATCAGGAGCTGCAAAAGCAAAACATCAGTTATGGGCGTAATAAAATCCCTTCTCATTCAGTGCTGTGAAATGGACAGGCTGAAGATAAGCAAGGAGGAGATGCATCACCCTGTAAAGCATATAATAGTCACTAATGGCATGAAGCCTGTGATGATTGACTTTGAGAGGTGCCACAGGTCAGCAAAGCCGAAGAACATGACGCAGTTCCTCCAGTTCCTTTCCAGCGGGCATATGCGCGAGGCATTGCTCAGGAAGGGAATCCAGATTGATGTTACCAAGATAAGGAGCCTTGCCAGGGCATACAGGCGAAGCTATGATTGCTCGAATGGGTACATACCCCGCAGCTTGCTGCGGCAGTGAAATTAACATTCGACTCCATTCGAGGCTTAAAAAATCCCGTGGCTTAAGCAAATACCCCATCAGCTTGCTGTAGGGATTTTTTATTATGCTGGCCTCGCAGGCAGCCTGTTCAATTAGTATCAGAACTTTTATAAAACTCCTGCGAATCCCGCCTGAATATGTCTCCATTATCGGATAAGCTGGGATTAGCCCGTCAACATGGAATTTTGAGGCCCGAGCTTGAGAGCCTGGTTGCAGAGGCATGCGGCATGAATGCCCCTCAACAGATGGTTATGCTTTATATTGTCCCTTCAGGGCTTGAAGTGGTTCCTAAGCTGGCTGCAGCCACAAATTACATGGTCTCTGTCATGAACCATCAGGGGATTTGCTCATTAATGAATGCGCCCGGAAGAGATGGGCATGTGCCTTCTGTAGTTGTTGATGAGCATATGCGTGCAGGTTATCAGGTCAAGCTGTCAGGCGAGCCGTGGGGATTGGAGATATCATTTTCCGGTAAAAAGTTTTCTTTTCCATGGCATATTAACCCGCATGAGCCTGTTGATTCTTCTGGAGTGACTAATTGGGAGCTGATGTATTCTGCTTTGGAGCGTTTGCAGGCAGCCAGGTCTGGTTTAAGAGCCCCTGAAAGGCTGCTTGACAGGATTTTTTGGGGTGAAGGACTCTCATCCCTTTACCTTAAGGGGCGGCTTGAGCGCACAATAGAAAAAAGGCTGGTGGAGCTTGGGCACAAGGTTTATTTTCCAGTTTAGTTTTTATCATCCTATGAGCTTCAGCGAAAGGGTTTACAGGCTTTGTAGGGCGATTCCAGAAGGAAAGGTTACTACTTATAAGATTCTGGCAGAGAAGCTTGGGGTGAGGGCTTACAGGGCTGTTGGCAATGCCCTTAACAGGAATCCTTATGCTCCGGAAGTCCCATGCCACAGGGTAGTGGGCGGCGATGGCAGCCTCGTTGGCTTTGCACACGGCCTGGTGAAGAAGAGGGCTCTTTTGAGGAAAGAGGGAATCAGGTTCAGGGGCTTCAGGATAATTGAGCTGGATAAGGTTCTTTACAGGTTCTGACAGGACATGCCAAACCAAAATATTATCGCCACTTAATAGTAACAAAAGATTTATATATGTGCGCTCTTTCGTGGGTGACTATAGGAGTGGACAAAATGGGATTACTGCGCAGGATTGTACAATGGGGCGTTAAGCATATGTCTCCAGTTGATAGGCAGGATTTTGTTAGAGAAAATCTGGGCGTATTGCCCCTTGAAGCCAGGTTATCACCCGATTTTGGCGATTCAGAGTCAATAATAGCATTAGCAGAGAGGATTACATCTCTTATGCCTTATTCGTCTTTATGTCAGCTTATTGGTAAAAGAGTGGACGAGCTCCCATATTCTGCCCGATTGGAATTCGCTGCTCGCAATTTTGAGGCACTTAGGAGTGCATGGCAGCATGCAAAAGAGCAGGGTTTCGCTGAAAATCATCAGAAGGCAAGGGATGTATTGGCAGTAATGCTTGCAGAGGAATCTGTGGCTGTTCCATCCATAAAACTGTTTGTGGCTGTATTTGACAATATTGTCAGGGATTTGAAAGGTTATTCCATCAAGGAAGCAGATAATGGGCAAAAGGCTCGTAGGTTAATGGAGTATTTGACAATCGCCAGCATCCCAACAGTGATTGGGCCGAAAAAGCTCGTATACAGCCCTCGCAGCACAGATACTGATGTACTAACCAACTTATTATTAAGGGATATATTTGAATCTGGAGCTGGTATTTGCTCAACATTTACTATACTTTCTAATCTGGCGCTCTATGCAATAGGTGTTCCTACAACTGTTGCGCTTGATGAAAAATTGCATTCCACTACAGCGATTCGTAATGGGACATCTGTTGAAATATATGATGCGGCCAATACAGTTTCCACTGGGTTTCCAGCGATTATTCACCATCCCCAGTTGCCTGGCAACTACTGGGTTGTCAAATTTCAAGAGGGAGACGCTCCAATAAAGGCTGTCCAATACTTGCATGCATTAACAAGAGCAAAACCTTTCATTGAATCTGAAGAGTATGATTTAGCGAGAAGGCTGTTGAATGATGCTGATGGTATCTCACCCCATACTGCAGAATCCAGGGTAGTAACTCACGTTTTGAGAGGCTCAATTGACTTGGAGCGCCTGCGTAAGGAATGTGAATCTGCTAATAATGGCAGGCTTCATGATATAGTCATGAACCTGTTTAACGACTATCTACAATCCGGAATGATTCCTGATTCGAAATACTTGGGAGGGGAGTTTTTGGAAGTGAGAGCACATATAAGAAATATTCTCTACAAGGTTGCTGAAGGAGATGCTGAAAAGCTGAGGTCTTTAAGGAATGCTGATGCGGCTCTTGCTGGCCTCAGAAAAAGTACAACTCCTGACTTGTATGACCTTTGTCATATCTGATTGCCCTCTTTAAAGGTTCTAATGGCAAAGCTTAAATAAAAAAATAGCCCAAGCAGGCTTTATGCAGCATTTTCTTGAAAAGTGGGACAGCTACCTGGGCAAGCTTCTTGGAATAGCCATTGTTATTATAACGCTGACAAAAACCGAAAACCCTGATGTCTTATCTTTCTTCAGGTATTTTCTTTTCCTTATGATTGGTGTGGCTGTTTTTGACATAATCGTGAATTTCGGCCAGCATGAGAGCCACTTCTGGCGTTTTGCAGCAGTCCTTTCAAACTTATTTACAGTTGCAAGCTGCATGGTGGTGCTTCAGCTTGTGCTTGGGGTGTCCCTTCCTGTTCAAATCCCTGACTTCTTCATTTTCCATATTTCCGGCTTCATGCTTTATCTCGGAATATTTATCTTCATAGAGAACTCCCTCTGGACATATGTTTACGACCGCATTTAATCAATGCAAACATTTATTTATATATAACTGGTCATATAATCACTATAGGTGATATATAATGGCAGATGTGTCAACGATACAACTGGATAAAGAAATTATTGAATCTTTAAAAGAAGTGCGGGAATACCCGAGGCAAACCTATAATGAGTTGATTAAGAAAATGGTAGGTGTGTATAAAAATGTCAAGAAAAGAAACCAGTATGATGAATTGTTTGAAGAATATGATAATGTTGTCATCTCTGGAATCACTAGCAACATTTCGATGAAAAGCATTCTAAGAATCTATGCTGAATTATTGAAGCGGTATGGTCCGCAAGGCTGGTGGCCATTAACAGAGCTTGACAATAGTGCCGCGCTCAACATAACAAAAAGTGGCTCTCACAAGGGCTATCATCCAGGCGACTATTCCTATCCTCGCACAAAAGCCCAGCAGTTTGAGATATGCATAGGGGCAATTCTCGCTCAGAATGTCAGCTGGCCAAATGTGGAAATGGCGCTGGTTAACCTGAAAAGGCTGAACGCGTTAAGTCCCGGTGCGCTCCTGAAATTGCGGCCTGCAAGCCTGAGGCAGTCAATCAGGCCAGCAGGCTTCTATAACCAGAAGGCAAAAAAGCTTGTTGAGTTCTCAAAATTCTTCTTGTCGCTTAGCAGGAGGGTTCCATCGCGTGAAGAGCTCCTCAGAGTCTGGGGCGTGGGTAATGAAACTGCTGATTCAATGCTTTTGTATGGCTTCAAAATCCCTTCTTTTGTTATTGACGCATATACAAGAAGGATTTTTGTAAGTCTCGGGCTTATTGATGAAAAGGCAGGCTATGATGGTATTAAGGCGGTTTTTGAAGCCAGCCTGAAGCCTGACATTATTGTTTACCAGGAATACCATGCCCTGATTGTTGAGCATGCCAAGAGGTATTATTCTGGGAAATTATCTGATTAAGCTCCAGTTAAATCCGCTTCCAATGGGCATGAAGGGCACAAAGCCTCGGTTTAGCTGTGATGCCTGCCTGATGGAACGGATTGTGAGGTTTACATACGGCAGGTCTTCAGGTTTTATGCAGAGATTTGCAAGGCTCGCCCTGTCAACATGCCTTCCCAATAAGTAGCTGTCCACAAAAAGCTGTTTTGCTGCTTCCTCAGGGATTGCTGCTGATGGCTCAACTCCTGTATAATCCCTTCTGAAGAACTTACCGTGGATGTAAACAGGCTCTTTCTGCCCCGGAATCCAGGCAACTGCCAGCGCCCTTAAATAGCCGTTTTCCCTAAGAACATCTGCTCCTAGCCCGTCTCCGTCAGTGAACAATGCTGTTATGCCATCTCCTCTGAAGAACATGGAATAGCTTAATAATATCTGGACAGGATTCATCAATTCAGTTTCTCCCCTGTTCGCATAAGCCCTTCCAATAAGGGGCTGGAGCTTAACCTCGTAAATCCTTCCGGCTTCTGATTCCGGAACCAGGACAGGCATGTAGTCCAGCAGTACAGGCCTCTTAAAGCCGTCAAGTTCTATTATCTCCATGCCCCTCATGCCAATAATTCGCCCTTCCCGCAGGAGGAACAGCTGGTAGTCAGAGGGAAATTTGTTTATGTGAGCGAGTGCATGGTTTCCAGGCACTCCATTAGCTCTTCTGATAAATTCGTCAGGGTTTGGCTCTCCCAGATTATGGTATGCTTCCCACTGGAACCTCTCGCTTAATGGAACTCCGTCCTCGTTCATTTTTACTGCTCTTGCTATGTTCTTGCAATCCCTGTAGTCATCACTGTCAATTACGACCAGCTCCAGCCCGCCCCCAAGCCCAATGCGAGAATTCATTTTGATTACTTGGAAGTGAGAAGAACTATTTATGTGTTTTGCCAGATGGCCTTTGTTATTCGCTTTTTAGCTGCTCCTGGCAGGCTCTGTAAGGGGCACCATGCCGTTTACAGCGGCATTCTCAAGCTGGCTTATCGCATCCCTTAACAGGGGGTTTTTGTATTCTGAAGTGCCATAGCCCTTGGCAAAATAAGCCCGGACAATCCTAATCGCCTGCGGCAGGGGTATTGTGCCTTTATCATTTTTTAGCATTAAGTATGCCTCATCAGCCCTTCTTCCATACAGGATTCCATCTGCATCAAGGCTTGGGACTCCAACAGGCTGTGGAAGAATCGCCCTGAAGCCGTAAAGTCTTACCATCCCTTCAAGCCCTATGCTGTTCTTGTCATCTGAGAATACAGGGATTTCAGCTTCTGGAGATGGATTCACTCTTTGAACTGCCCTGCTGAAGAGAGCCCTTTCAATGGACTCGCCGTTTTTCAGGGCCAGCTTGACTCGACTATTTACAGCCACCACATTGTAATGCAGCAGCACAAACGGGTTTCTTTTACCCCTGCCTGCATAGTTCAGTTCAGGGTGTATCGCTGCAACAGGCTCATTATTTACGTATGCGATTCCTGCTGTATAGGTTTCCCATTCTGTTGGGTCAACAAGGATTTCCCTCAGGTTATCAGGATGCACTGCTGCCCCTGGCTTCAGGATGCCCTCATCAACCGCCTTTAGCAGCACATGATAGTCATCTTGGAGATAATCTTCCCACAGGCGGCCTTCACCACTTCGCGTTCCAGCTGCTGCAGTCATGTCTGAAAGGAAGACTACACGTGCATTTCCCCTGCTTAGTTCCCAGTCAGGAGGTGCGTAAGCCTCTCCCAGCAGTTCTATTGCATTTGGAAGCCTGCCCATGGTATTGTTAATGCCTGCCATTTTAGCTTTTTAGAATTCCCTTAATCCCTTTGCTTCTTCTTGGTCTTCTTTATCTCCCGCTCAAGCTTGAGCTTTTCAAGAAGCTCCTTGTACCTGTTCCTGATGGTGACTTCTGTGACTCCGGCAACATCTGCTACCTCTCTCTGGGTCCTTTTCTCGCCGTGGATAAGCGCGCTCACATACAGGGCTGCTGCTGCTATCCCTGTAGGCCCCCTTCCTGATGTCAGCTCGGCTTTTTGCGCCTGCTCAAGTATCTCTATGGACCTTGACTGGGTTTCAGCAGTCAGCTTTAGTGCTGATGCAAACCTGGGTATGTAGTCTGCAGGGTTGCTTGGAAGTATGCTTATTCCCAGCTCCCTGGTTACGAACCTGTAAGTCCTTCCAATCTCTTTTTTGTCTATCCCGCTTGCCTCAGCAAGCTCGTCAAGCGTCCTTGGCACTTCATGCCGCCTGCATGCTGCATAAAGCGCGCCTGCAACAACCGATTCCATGGAACGGCCCCTTACAAGCCCTCTCTGGACAGCCAGCGTATATACCCTGGCGCTTTCCTCTTCAACAGACCTTGGAAGCTTTAAGTATGATGCGACCCTTTTCAGCTCGCCTAGTGCGAGTTTTAGGTTGCGCTCTATTGCAGTGCTTATCCTGTACTGCCATTTCCTGAGCCTGAATATCTTGTTCCTGCTCTTGCCGCTGAGCCTGCTGAGGTCTGCCTTCATCCCCACTTCAGTTCCAAGACCCTGGTCGTACTGGGTGTAGGTCATGGGCGCGCCTGAGCGCCTTCTCTTATCGCCTGATTCAGAATCAAATTCGCGCCATTCCTGGCCGAAGTCTATCATCCTGTCTTCAACAACCAGCCCGCAGTCCTTGCAGCTGACTTCCCCCTTTTCCTTGTTCCAGGAAAGGTTTATTCCGCCGCATTCAGGACACTTTTTGACGTAATCAGCCATTAAATAAAGCCCCCACACGCAAATTTTATAAAGAGAAAACGAAACTCATATATAAATGTTTCTGTTTTTTCCGACTGAAAGGCAGATTCTTGCCCCATTATAAAGTTTTTGGGGCAGCGGATTTAACAGGGGATGTAGAAGAAGTCTATTATTTAACAACAAACTTTAAATTATCCTGCGGCAGATGTAATAATCATGTCAAAGGAATTCGTTGTTGAGGGCTGGGGAAGGGATGAGTTCCTTAATGCAGCAGTCAAATACAACCCTAATGTTCAGACTGCCCTTATTGGCAGGGCTTATGACTTTGCTGAGAATGCCCATAAGGGGCAGAAGAGGCTTTGCAGGAGGGATTTCTTCATGCACTGCAAGGAAGTGGCTTATATGCTGATGAAGCTGAGGCTTGATACAGCTACAATATGCGCAGGGCTTCTGCACGACGTGATTGAAGACACGAAAACCAGGCCTGATGAGCTGAAGCGCATTTTTGGGGAGGAGGTATTCAGCCTGGTCAATGGGGTTACCAAGACAGCCAGGATCAGCTTGGAAAGTGGCGATGAAGAAAGGGCTGAAAACATAAGGAAGGTGCTTCTTGCAACAATCAAGGATATACGCGTTATACTCATAAAGCTGGCTGACAGGCTCCATAATATGCGCACTTTGAAATATCAGCCTCCTGAAAACCAGGCAGCTGTGTCTCAGGAAACCCTGGACATATTTGTACCCATATCATACAAGCTTGGAATGTACAGGATAAAGTCCGAGCTCGAGGACCTGTGCCTCAGGTACTTGAAGCCAGAGGTTTATCAGTCTCTTAAGCAGCGCATATCAAAGAAGAGGGATGAACGGGACAGGGAGGTTAGGGAGCTGATGGGCAAGGTGAAGAGGCTTCTTGAGGAGAAGGGCATAAATGCAACAATCACCGGGCGGGCAAAGAATTTCTACAGCATATACAAAAAGATGACCAAGAAAAAAATCCCCTTTGAGCAGGTTAATGACCTTTATGCAATAAGGATAATAACTGAGAGCCAGGATGACTGCTACAGGATTCTTGGGATAATTCATTCCATCTGGACTCCTATCAGCAGCAGGTTTGACGACTACATAGCATCGCCGAAGCAGAATATGTACCAGTCCCTTCATACAGAGGTTGTGATTAACGGCAAGCCTGTTGAGGTGCAGGCAAGGACTTGGAAGATGCACTATATCGCAGAAGAGGGAATTGCAGCCCACTGGAGGTATAAGGATGCTGAAAGGGACAAGAAGTTTGACAGGAAGATAGCATGGCTTAAGCAGATTCTTGAATGGAGGATGACTGCGAATGCCAAGGACTTCCTTGAAAACCTGAAAATAGACCTGTTCAAGGATGAGATATATGCAATAACGCCAAAGGGCGATACAATTCCCCTGCCTGAAAAATCAACGCCTGTTGATTTCGCCTATGCTGTGCATACTGACATAGGAAACCATTGCAAAAGCGCAAAGGTAAACCACATCATAGTTCCGCTTGACCAGGAGCTGAACAGTGGGGATATTGTTGAGATAATCACTGCAAAGAACGCAACACCCTCAAGGAATTGGCTGAAATTTGTGAGGACCAACCATGCAAAAAGCAAGATAAGGGGCGCTTTAAAAATTGCGGTTGGTGAGGCTCAGCCTGCTGTGGATTCAAAAGATGAGGAGCAGCTGATTGGGCTTATTGACTTTCCAAAAGTGTCATTGCTGAAGCTGGCAGGATGCTGCTCGCCCCAGTATGAGGATAGCATAACAGGCTACAGGATGAAGGACGGGAAAATTGCTGTCCACAAGGTGCTTTGCGAGAATATAAAAAAGCTGGACCCCAACAGGAAGATATACCTCGGATGGAAGAAGCAGTCAGATGACGCTACGATAAAGCTGAGGGCTGAGGTGATAGACCGCTCAGGGCTTTTCCAGGACATCCTTTCCGTGCTTACAAGGAACGGTCTCAGGATAGAGGCTATAAACACCAAGTCAATCAGGGATAAGCTCTACCTCCTGCTTGAGATAAAGCCGCCATCTGTGCCAGAAATCCTGGACGAAACTGTCAGCTCAATCAGGAAGGTCAGCAATGTTGTTGATGTCAGGGTGGAATAGGGTTAGTTGCATCAGGCAGCCAGAAGCTCCTCAAGTGTAATCAGAGTCCTGATGCCTGCCAGCCCCCATGGCCCTCGCGCATATTCAAGCGCCATCCTGTGCGTGTTAAACCTTGATGCCAGCTTTACGGATTCCTTAACCATAGCATCAAGCAATGCTGGCTCCTGAAGGGTGGGTATTACACCCCTTTCCAGAAGCTCATATATTGCATGTGCGTCTGTTCTCCTGTCATTTCCTAGATTTGAAGGGGCGATGGCCCATCCATTAGCTCCATCATAAGCCTCTGCCCACCAACCGCTTAGGACGCTCATGTTAACTCCGGCTCCTATTGACACCTTCATGCCGCTTGTTCCAGAGGCCTCCTCATCCCTCAGGGGGGTGTTAAGCCATATAATTGAGCCCCCAATCAGGACGCGGGCAGTTTGCAGGCTATAATCAGGAAGGAAGACCGCGTTTATCCCGTTTCTGTTCAGCTCATTGCACTCAGCCCACACATTCTGGATGAGCCTTTTCCCGCGCTCATTTGCAGGGTGTGCCTTGCCTGCGAATGCAAGCTGCAGCTTTCCATCAACAATTGAGCGCAGCCTGCCGCGGTCATAGAACAGGAGGTCTCCCCGCTTGTATTCCTCAGCCCTGCGTGCAAATCCTATTATAGGGATATCAGGGTCAAAGTCAACTCCTGTTTTCTCTTTTATCAGGCTTGCAAGCAAAGCTGAATCAATGTGCTTTGCCTCTCTTATTGCTCCAAAGGGGATTTTGCCTGCCTGCCTGAATAAAGCAGGATTATCCCTCCAGCTGCCCATGTATTCATCATAAACAGCAGCCATGCTGTCAGAAACCCAGTGATGATGCACGCCATTAGTGATTCCCATCACTGTCAGCCCTGAAAAAATATCCATCCTGCTGCAGACCTCAGCATGCCTCATGGAAACAGCATTAACCCCCCTTGAGAGCCTTGTTGCCAGGTGTGCCGTGCTTAAAGAGCCGTTATGCTCAGCATACCGTCTTAATTGGTGCCACACATCTCCACCAAGCGCTGCAACAGCCTTATCAGCAGGTATGTAGTCAAATCCTGCTGCAACAGGCGTATGGGTGGTGAA
This sequence comes from Candidatus Woesearchaeota archaeon, assembly GCA_016192945.1. GTDB lineage: Archaea > Nanobdellota > Nanobdellia > Woesearchaeales > UBA10216 > JACPTE01. Next base: position 835 of record JACPTE010000038.1, on the reverse strand, counting down.
CCAGCAAAGCTCCCTTACCCTTCCATCATCAAAGCCAGTCTCTTTCAGCAGCTCGTAAGTCAGGAGTGCAGAGTGCCCGTCATTCATGTGGAATGTTCCTATGCTGCCATATCCTATATCGCGAAGCATCTTAACCCCGCCCATTCCCAGTATGATTTCCTGGCATAGGCGGTAATACTTCCCATCATTCCCGCCAGAATCATAAAGGTTGAATGTGAGGCCCCTGTCCCATCCAGTGTTGCCCTCAACATTTGCATCCAGGAAGTAGACTTTTACCTCTCCATTGCGGCCAGAGACAGTCTTCTCCCATGCCTGCACCTTTACAGGCCTTCCAGAAACAGTCACTTCAACCCTGTTTGGAAGCAGCTTTAGCCCTTCATTCTCAGGGTTCCATTTTGAGGGCCTTTCCCCCTGCCAGCCACTGCCATCCAGTACCTGCTCAAAATACCCGTTATGGTACATCAGGCTCACAAAAACAACAGGCAGCCCAAGGTCTGCTGCGGATTTTGCAGTATCGCCTGAAAGCACCCCAAGGCCGCCGCTGTAAGTCGGGATTGCAGGGCTCAGCCCTATCTCGGCTGTAAAATAAGCTACTCTCGCATCCAGTGACCCCATAAAAAACAACACCCAGCCAAAAAGACAAACTGGATGTATCGTTCAGCAGCTATTCATAAATTTTTTGTTTTATCAACAACAGAAAAGAGCTATATCTGCTTCTTGTTATCAAAAAAAGAAAAATATGAATGCCGTGCGTATCCAAAAGGACTATTAGTGGCAGCGGGCTGAACACCTCGTTACCTTGGTGCTTACACCCCTGCTCTATCAAACCCGTGTT
>JACPTE010000037.1 GCA_016192945.1 Candidatus Woesearchaeota archaeon | reverse complement strand
CTTCTGTTAAGGCAAGAAGAGCCATAAACTGCATATGCACAAAAAGAGGGAAAATAAGTGAAGTTGTTATTACAAATTACCCTTAACCTATCTGGGTAGCTCTACTTACAACAACAAAAATTTCTTTTTCTTGAATCATAGCATCCATTAATTCACGAAAAACTCTTGCTGGTTTTTCTGGTGGAGTATTCTTTTCCATTTTTATCATTAATTCTATAAGGTGACCTATAAAGTCAACCTTATACTCGCCATACTTGTTTAATTCTTCAAATTTATTGCTATATGCTCTTTACCCTCTCGCTTAAATCTCATTTAGACATGAGAGAGAGAAACATATATAAAGCTATTCTTTTTATATAAAATAGCAATATTTAAATAAGACTTATTAATACTCCTATCTTATTATTATTGGGGTGAGGTTTTTTGAAACGAAAGGTAATCCAGATTGCAGATTCAACTCAGCTTATATCCCTTCCAAGGGAATGGGCAAAGAAGAACAACATAATGAAAGGCCAGGAGCTGGAGCTGGAGGATGATGGCGACAGGATAATCATCCACACGGGGAATACGCCGCAAAAAAGCAGGATTGAGATAAACCTGTCAGGCCTTACGCCGCGGCTGGCAGACAGGTTTTTGGCCAGGGCTTACCAGCTGGGATATGATGAGCTGACAATAGATTACGACAGCCTTGATATTGCCCTTGCACTGCAAAAAAAAGTCCCGGAGCTGATGGGGTTTGAAATATTTGACCAGTCAAAAAGCCAGATTACAATAAAAAGCCTGTCCTCAAAAATAGAGATAGATTTTGATTCGGCATTTAGAAAGGCATTTTTGATAGCATTGGGAATTGCTAACCGGTGCCTGGAGGCAACAGCCAGCAGGGATAAAAAGACTTTAGAGCATATTCCAAACATTGACATGGACCTTAATAAGTTCTGCTACTTCTGCCTGAGGGCTATAAACAAGGGCCAATACAGGGGCTATGACAACAGGATACTTTATTACCTGATAGAGACTCTTGAGGATGTTGGAGATGCCTACAAGGAACTCGCATTGGATGTATTGAAAAATCCTGCGAACGAAAAAATAATCAGGGCAATAGAGCGGATTAATAAGATTTTCAAGATAAGCTATGATTTCTTTTACGACCCGGACAAGGCAAAGGCAGTTGAGGCTTACAACAAGCTGATGGAAACATCCAGTTACTTGGCTCAGCTTACAAAGAACCACGGGCCGTCAGAGGGCAGGCAGATATGCATCCTCAATTACCTGTTGAGGCTGATTTACCATTACACAACTATGAGGCTGGACTCACTCAGGGAATTCAAAACAGTTGAATAAACTCGTGAATTTCAGGCAGGCTTTATTTTAATATGTAGGAGAAGTTCCCGGCTATTCCCGTTACTGCAGCTTTGATTGCGGCGGGGTCCCTTCCATTGACTACTTTCACATATGCCCCGAAAGGATTCCTGGACTCTGTCAGTTTTCTTAGCCCTTCATCATCAATCAAATGCCCGGGAGTCATGTTTCCATCGGCAGGATTGACAGCAGTCCTGGATATTCTGCTAATGACCTGGTCGCTAAAAATCCTTGGGTAAAAGAGCATGGTTGCTTGTCCTGGCCTTTTTGGGTCCTCTCCAAAAACCCCGGGGGTATCTTTGACGTAAACTACATTGGGCAATTGGAAGTATGCAGCTGCCACAATGGAAACCGCATCCGATTGCCTGGGTGGAACTCCCTGCTCGCCATTTGCAAGCCCCCTGGGTATTGACTGGATTATGGGTATTGTAACCAAAGGCCTCCCCTTATCATATAAAACTGAAAGCAAAGTCTCAAACTCCCACCTTTCCTTGATTGCCCTGCTTTCCAAGCCGCACACCCTTTTCAGCTCGGCAGAAAGGCGGCCTATTTGCGTCCTGATGACGCTATCAGGGTCTGAATAAAGCCCGGATGCTCTAATTGCAGCCTCAGAATCCCCCAGGGGACCCCCTCCCACAGTCAAAACAAACTTGTAACCCATGTCATACAATTCTTTTATTGCTTTCAGCGTGTTCTCAAAAACAGCCAGCTCTCCGCCATATCTTGCTATATCAAAAATGCTGCCTCCTATTTTTATGAGGGAAGGAAGCCTGCTGCCAAGCCCGATATATTCGCGGACATCATCAAACCCCAGGTCAGATGCCTGAACAATAGAATCCAGAGCATCCTTATCATAGCGGCTAAAGACGTATCCTCTTGAGTGCCTCATGTCATCCCTGTGCCTCTTAAGCGAGGCTTGAAATTCTTTGAATGAAATGGAATCAGGTTCCCTGATATCAAAGCGCCCATCCTGGCGAACAACTTTCAAAGGGTCTGTCAGCTCTGTAACTGTTAAGATGTCCAAAGCGCTTTCCAAATGCAAAAGCCCTGAATTGGCGCTGCTTTTCGTTTCAGCCAAGAACAGGACTACTGGAAGATAACCGAAGGCACGATAAACCTCTGCTGCCTCCTGCTGCGTCCTCGCTGCAACTACTCTGGCATTGACATCCCTGTCTTCCTTTACAATGTCTGATACCCATCTGGCAATTTCGGCATATTTGCGTGAATAGCTTGAACCCATATCAGACCCAGTGACAACTACATAAACCTCTCTGGAGCTGTCAAATATTCCAGAAAATGGTTCACGAATTACCTGGGGAGCTTCTATTCTGGCTTCAAGGTTTTCTTCAGCATTCAATTTATCCATTGGATTAGGCGATGATGCTTTACCTGTTTTATCATCTGCCAAACCAGGGATTTCAGGTCCTGATTTAGGTCTGTCAACAATCATAGACACCACCATGAAAAATGAGGCGAATAATGAATCCTTCTTATTATAGTAGTGACACTCAATTTATAAATATTTATATATTATATAGCTATTCCCTGCAAATAACGCTGGTAAAGGCTTTTATATCCTAAGCACTGCCATCTCAGGATGAAGCGCCTGACGCTCTATATTGCTGCTGCGATAATTATTGTTTTCATGCTTCAGCAGTTTTACCCTTCAGTCACTGACAGCTTCAAGCTTGTCTCATCAGGAATAACTGCAAGGCCATGGACTCTTGTGACATCCATTTTCCTGCATTCGGGGGCCGTCCATCTTTTTTACAACCTTTTCGGGCTTGTGCTGTTCGGGCTGATTCTTGAGAGCATAATAGGCGCTAAGAGGCTGGCAATTCTTTTCTTGGCTTCAGGGATTCTTGGGGGGATAGCTGCGTCTTTTTTCTATGATTCCGCATTAGGGGCATCAGCAGCTATATTCGGGATAATAGGGGCGCTGGCAGTGCTGAGGCCTATGATGGTTGTGTGGGCTTATTACCTGCCGATGCCGATGTTCATTGCAACAGCTGTTTGGGCCTCGGGCGACCTTCTGGGCTTGATAATCCCAAGCGACATTGCCAACGCAGCCCACCTTGCCGGGCTCGGGTTAGGCATTGCCGCAGGCTTCATGATGCGGGGCAGAAAGCCGCTTTTCACAAGAGGCAGAAGTGAGGTGAAGGCAATGACTGACCGCGAGTTTGATGAGTGGGAAAGGGAGTATATGCTTAAAAAATAGGTTTATAATGAAGCGCCATTCACCCAGCCAGGGAATCCTCATGAAACTGGATTTTGCAATTGAGAATTACAGGAAGCTCGCCATGCTCCTTGTTTTGATTCTGGCTGCATACCTGGTGCTGGGCTCAAGCTTTAAGCTGATTGTTGTAGTGGGAATATTCGTGATTGTGGCTTCCTTCTCAACATTCTATTACAATTATGTCCACAGCCCTGTTAATTTTGAGCTCGTGAAATTCGTGACTATCATCTCTTCTGTAGCTTATGGCTTTTTTGTGGGGATTTCTGTGGGGGTTATAACCACCATATTCAGCAGGATTTGGAGCGGGAGGATTGACCAGAGGACTCTAATTTCAATATTTGGGATTGCTATTATCTCCATCGCAGCCAGCATGCTGAAGGGCTATGACATAAAGCTGGTTGGAATAGCCCTGGTGGCCCTATACCACCTGATAACAGTCCCGATAAGCCTGTCCATTGGCGATAATCCCTGGTTCGCGATGACTTATGCTGCAACAAACCTGCTGATAAACTCATTCATATTCATTAACCTTGCGCCTGTTGTTATGGGGCTGGCCAGCATTGGATGACATGTGTTATCCCGAAACTAGTTCGCATCCCGAAACTGATTCGCTTTTTTAAGTTCGTCCCACACTTGCTTAGGGGTCTTGTAACCCAAGCTCATGTGTGGTCGTTCTTCGTTGTAGTAACGTATGTAGTCG
>JACPTE010000034.1 GCA_016192945.1 Candidatus Woesearchaeota archaeon | reverse complement strand
CCGAACCCGCCTCTTGAGCTTCCCATGGAATCAGTCTCTTCCCAGTCAAACTTCTCTATCTTGACGAACACTCCTTGTGCCAGCCTGTCACCTTTCTTTATAGCGACTTCCTTGTCAGTGAAGTTATATACCTGGACCTTAACCTCATCCTCGTCGCCAGAGTAGTCATTGTCAACTATTCCTATCCCGTGGGGCTTTATAAGCCCGTATTTGCGCGGTGTTGAGCTCCGTAATGCAATGAGCAGCATATAGCCTGGAGGCGTTTCCACTATTATATTCCCCGGCACCAATGCTATTTCACCTGGCTTTATGCTCGTGTCAGTCCTGCACAGTATGTCAAAGCCAACGCTGCCTTTTGTGTGGTAAACAGGCAGAGGAAGTGTCCTGTCTATTCTCTTTATTCTGGCTTTCATTTCGTTTAGGAATTCAATGCATAATATGCTAATGCTCCATAAGCTGCAGATTTTATGATTTCATTTATTAACGCAACAGCGTATCTCCTACTGCTTCTTTCAGGTTTGAATCCAATAAGGTCTTTAAGCCTGGCATCGGCCAGATAAACCCCTGGAATTATTGAAGGAATCAGGTCTGGAGGTTCATATGGGCTTAGGAGTCCAATATCGACCATTCTTTCAAGGATTAGAGTTTCGAGTTTTGATAGTTTCATTTCTTAATCAGCTTCTCCAGCTCCTTCTGGAAGCTTTCAAGGTCTGCGAACTCCCGGTAAACTGATGCAAACCTTATGTATGCGACCTTGTCAAGCGACTTGAGCTTTTTCATTACAAGCTCGCCTATATCCTTGCTGCTTATCTCCTTTCCCTCTGTTTTTCTTATATCAGCCTCAATCTCGTCAACCTTCTTCTCCACGTCTTCCATGCTCACTGGCCTTTTCTCGCAGGCCTTTTGAAAGCCTGTGAGAAGCTTTGCCCGGTCAAACTGCTCTCTCCTCCCATCCTTCTTCACTACAACTATGTCTATATTCTCTACCCGTTCGTATGTTGTGAACCTTTTCTCGCACTTGAGGCACTCCCTCCTTCTTCTTGTGACCCCGACACCATCATCATCCCTCTTGTCAGTCACCTTTGTTTCCGCGTTCCCGCAGTATGGGCATTTCATGTCTACCTGATTTCTCCGGATACTATATATATTTTTTGAGCCCTGATATGTCCAGTATGCGTGTCAGCCCTGATGCCTGTAAACCGGCCTGGATTCGTCTAAATTGCGCATCCTGTTCTGGAGCCTTGCAAGCACGTAAAGCAAAGTGGACAAGCGGTTTGCATATGTCAGAAGCTCATTCCTTATTTTCTGTTTTTTGGACAGCCTTACAAGGCTTCTCTCAGCCCTTCGTGCAACTGCCCTTCCCAAATGGATAAATGCAGCCTGCATTGAGCCTCCTGGCAGGAGGAATGTGCGCTGCTCTCCTACAGCCCTTTCTATCTTTGCAATTGCCTCTTCAAGCTCAGCTATATGCATTCTTTTTATCAGGGGATATCCAGGGGAACCGCAGCCTGATATCTCTGCGCAGACAGTGTGCAGGTCATTCTGGATGTTCTCCAGTGTCTTCTTTGCAGCCTTGTCGTCTGAAAAAGCAGCAGCAACGCCAAGAGCGCAGCTTAGCTCATCAAAATCTCCAAGAGCCTCAATCATCAGGTTGTCTTTTGGAACCCTTCCGCTTCCAAGTATGCATGTCAATGAGAATATTAACGAAGGTAGTAATATGCCCCGCCTGAATTTCCCGGGCTTCTTGTTTCCCTGATAAAGCGGTAAAGCGAGTAGCTTTCCAGCCCTATTTTTACAAACGTGAAGAATGTTTTCTGCCCGAGGTAAATAAGCACTGCCGTATTTAACAATGGAACGTCCATGCCCATTACCATGAGGATTATTAATGCGCCGCTGATGGCATCGCCGAAGCTTGCAATATCCATTGAAATCGCGATGAAGAGCAGCCCCTTCGCAATGAGGTATATTCCGGCATAAACTAGCAGCTTCTGCGGGAATATGGCTGCTCCAGCCAATAAGACAACTGTTACCAAATCCAGTGTTCCAAGAGTCTTGAATATCATCAGTTTCACCTATATATCGCACTTGCTGAACCCGCAGTCCTCATTCAGGCATGACTGGCATCCGTTCTCAATCTTGAGGGTGCTGCCCTCGCATGCTGGGCATAAGCTTAGCTTCATGTCAGGCGACACAATCTCGCCCTTCCCGTCACGTGGATTTACAAGAAGCTTAAGCGGGGCTATGGTTTGGGCAGGCTCTTCAAATGAAAGGGCATCCTCTGTGAACACATACCTTCCCAATTCGTTCTTCAGCATGCCATTTCTAATGGCATGATATACTGTTGTCAGCTTCCCGTTTGGGAGCGGTATTACATCATCCCCATTCAGAAGCTTTTGCTCTCCGCCCAAATCAACATCAAATGACTTTTCCTTCATTCTCTGGAATTCTGTCTTTTCAGTCTCTGTGCTTAATATGGGGTATCTTGAGCCATCCCTGTATACTGTAATTCCCTTCACTCCATGGCTCCACGCATCAAGGTAAATATTGGATATCATCTCAGGCTCAATGTCTTCAGGCAGGTTAACTGTTGAGGAGATGCTGTGGTCTATGTATTTCTGCCATATTCCCTGGATAATTACCCTTCTTGAAGGGTTGATGAAGTGGGCTGTCCTGAAGAAGTGCCCTGGAAGGACTTTTTTCAGCTCATCAATGCTGGATGTCCTCTGTGCAACATCAGCCAGGCTGTGTTGCTGTATGTATGCATCCAGTGTTGAATGGAACACCTTGAAAAGCTGGTTTCCAAAAGATTCTGACCTTCTGGTGTAGTAAAGCGCAAAAATAGGCTCTATTCCGCCGCTGACTCCGATGAAGTTCCTGCTGCCAACCCGGTAGCCCAGGACAATGCTGGATATTGTTCCTGTAGGGGCTATTGAAAGGATTGCAATGTTTCTCAGTCCCTTCTTTCGTATTGTTTCCCTTGTTTCCTCAGAAAGGCTTTCCTGGAAGAATCTTCCCTTGCTGTATGCCTCATAATCAAATATGGGAGAAGCTCCCTTTTCCTCTGCAAGGCCTGCTGATGCAGCATAGGCTGTGTTTGCAACAAGCCTTGCTGTATCTTCCAGTATCTTGATGCCTTCCTCGCTGTCATAGCCAATCCCCAGCTGATTAAGCATGTCTGCAATTCCCATGACGCCCAATCCGAGCCTCCTTGTCTCGTAAGCCGCCCTCCTCTGCTTTTCAAGTGGATTAAGTATTTCGTTCCAAAGGACAACATTATCAAGGAATCTCGTGACAAGCTCAGTAGCCTGCCTTATGCCTGCCCAGTCTATCTCTGCCTTGTCAGTGTAGCCGTTCTTTACAAACCTTGAAAGGTTCACTGAGCCGAGATTGCAGGCTCCTCCATCTTCAAGAGGCACCTCGCCGCAGTTGTGCACGACTATTCCATTCGCTATGAATGAATGAGTGGTTGGCTCTGTTATGTCCCACACCTCTTTTTTGCCAACAAACTCTTTAGACTTGACTTTGTCCAGGAAAGTTTCTCTGTAAAACTCGTGGCTGGCCATTATTCCGGTCTTTTCCCTGTTTCTCTCCTGCATGAATATGATTTTTTCAATGAATCTTTTTGCATTTGCCTTGCTTATGTTCAGCTCATAGTTTTCGCCTGATGTCCTGTATTTTATCAGTTCTCCTTGCTTGTTGACATACCTGAATGTCTTGGAAACTGTTGAGCGGTCATAAATAGAGCTTCTCATGCCAAGGTTCAGCAGCAGAAGCTGCACCTGCTTCAGGAGTTTCAGCGAGCTTGAGTTAAGCCTGATATATCTCCTGCCTTTCCCTGAAAGCCCTATAGTGCCATCTGATGAGAACAAGCCTTCAAGGAACCCCATTACAGCATCTTCAGGGGCTGTAAAAATCGCAGAGGGCACTTCTCTTTCTTCATGGCTCTGTTTCAGTCCAAGATTCTTCAGGAATTGAACTACATATTTGCTTGATGACCTTACCTGAACGCCTGCTTTGTTATATTTTTCGCTATAGAACCCGTCTCCCACTGCCCATCCGAGCAGCATTCCAAGTTCCCTGCTCCATTCTGATGGGAGGTTAAGCCTGTATTTTCTCCCATTTTTCCCGACTATTTCGTTATTTACATCAAACGGCAGCTTCCTTTCTCGGCTGAACTTTCCAGTCCCTGATTGCAACAGCAGATATTCCTTTTCAGTTATTTCAGAAACCTCTCTCCAGCCTTCTGAAGTCAGTATTTTATGGTCTGGGGTGGCTGTCACTTCATAGCCTGACTTTGTCTCAATTTTGTAGCAGTCCTTGAATCCGGTTTTCATCCTGCTTGAAAGCTTCACAAATTCACAGCCCTGCTGAATTTCCAGCAAACCGCTTTCACTGACCATAGTTCTCCTGTCAACCAGGATATTCTCTGCTTTGATGCTGTCTATCCGCTCCAAACCGTTTTCAGTTGGAACCATGCTGTCTGCAGCAACGCAAGGGTTAGTGCTTGCAATAGGCCTCCCGACATAGTTGGATGGGGAGTATTTTGTCATTGTTGTCCAGAATATGAGGCCTGGCTCTGCTGTCTTGTAGTTTCCCTCTATGAATGAATTCCACAGCTTTCGCGCCTTGACAAGTCTTTTAATCTCCCCTGTCTCCCTGGAGTTATAATAAAGCATGAAGTCCCCTGAATATTTTATTGCAAAATCAAAATCGCTGCTCTTGTGGATTACAAAGTCCCCGAATACATCCCTCTTTGAAGGGTCTGAAAGGTCTTTTTCAGGCAGCTCTGCGATGCCGTTCTCTGCAAGGAACCCATTAAGCTCTGAAATACTGCTGAATGCCTTTAGCAGGCTATATTTTTCAATCGGCTTTGATGGCATGTTGAAGGAGTAGTGTACTGTTCCGCCCTGAATTGAGCCCAGCCCTGAGACATCCCTGTCCTTGAGGTACAAAAGCAGCTTGCCTGAGCCATGTTTGTTCTGCTCCTCAACTGCCTGCATGAACTCATCAGAAACCTTGAGGCTGATGTTGGCAAACCTTACCTGGGTATTCTCCCTGACCTGCCTCTGGATTTCCCTGAGCTGGGAGTCATTGAACAGCCCTGACCATTTGCACTGCTCAACAATCTGGTTGGTTACCCAGTTAGGTGTCTTCTTCACGTTAACGAACAGCGGGCTGTCGGGGTTCTTGATGTCAATTGTCAGCATCAGCGCTCCTCTCCTGCCTGATTGCCCTATGAGCCCTGTGGTGAGTGAGAAAAGCTCCATGAATGAAACCGAACCTGTAGAGCTGTCAGCTGCGTTGTGCACTACAGAGTCCTTAGGCCTCAAAACAGAGATGTCAACCCCTATGCCGCCCCCATATGAATAAGTCCTGGCGCACTCGTATGCTGCCTTGTATATTGACTCTATGTTGTCCTCGGCTATCAGCGATACAAAGCAATTTGCCATGGTCTTAAGCCTGTAAAGGTCTCCTGCCCCTGCAATAACCCTTCCGCCAGGAAGGAAATGCCCTTCGTACAATGAGCTGTAGAACCGTGAAGCCCATTCCCTCTGCTTTTCCTCTGTTGGCTCAACAGCGGCCATGAAGGCAGCCATCCTTGAGAACACATCTTCAGGCCTCTTTTCAATCAGCTTGTTTGAGAGGTCCTTCAGGTAGTATTTCTTCTGGTAAATATTGGTGGCAAGCTCATTCCCCTCCAGATAATCCCCTGTGTGCACAGGCAGCTTTCCTTCCATCTGCTGCTCTTTCAGGTAGAAAAGAAGATTTTTGTATGCCTCCAGCCTGTCATACCCTATCTTTGAGGCTAGCTTGCTCTTGTGGGCGAACATGTCAAGCAGGGCAATCTTTTCCTCATCGCCAAGCTGCGCAGCATCCAAAGCTGCCTGCCTGAGCTCAGCCCTCTTGGCCCTGTAAAGTATGTAGGCCTTGGCTGTCTTGGCATGCCCGCTTTCAATAAGCACCTTCTCAACAGAATCCTGAACCTCCTCAACACCGGGGATATCGCCTTTCTTGGCATCCTTTTCCAGTTGGATAACTACCTGGTCAGCAAGCCGCGAGGCCATTTTTTTGTCGCTTCCTCCCACTGCCTTGACTGCCCTGAATATGGCGCTGACTATCTTTTCCTTTTCAAACCTGACAACCTGCCCATCCCTTTTCCTTATCAAGGCGAATCCCATTTTTTCCCTGTCACTCTCCCCGCAAGGTTTTCATCCCTGAGCGATAAATACAACCTGTTGGGGTTTTTTTGGTTTACAGCCCAATATATGGTATCCACTCGTATTTAAACTTTATTGTTGTAGGGAATTCTAAATACATTTTTCTGTAAAATCAGATAAAATTAAATATTCATATCGCTAACCAGCCCTTATGTATTCAAGAGTGCTTGTGTGCGTAAGCAACCCGAGGCATATTGCAGAAATGACAAGGCTTGCCCTTTCTCTCTCCGGGAAAGACCTGAAAATAATATTCCTGAGGATAGCGAGCATTCCGCATGAGTTCTCAATGGCTGGGCTGGAGAATGACCTGGGGTTTCTCAAAAAGGTGAAATTGAGGGGAAAGCCCATAGAATATGAGAAGAGGGTGGTTGAGGGCGAAAATATAAAGGAAATAATCCTGGATGTTGCCCGTGAGGAAAAATCAGAGCTGATAGTGTTGGGCTCAAACTGCCACAAGAATTTCATTCAAAAGATTTCAGATGACATCTCAACATACGTTATGCGCAATGCCAAATGCGCTGTGGTCCTTGTAAAAAGCGGATGCTAATTTCTTGCAAGCGCTATTACTTTCAAGGTTTCCTTTCCAAGAAAAACAGTCCTCTCGCCTGATGCTTTGAAGCCATATTGCTCCCCTGACTTTTTCAGAAGCTCTGGGTCGCGCACAATGAAAACCATCTTTCCATTATCACTCAATATGTACTTACACTGGTAAAACAGCTCCTTGTAGAGCTTCTCAACAAACCTGAAGGCAGTTCTTTTTGAAGCCTCAGGCGGGCTTGAGGCAATATTGGCTATCTCCCCCTCTGAAAACTTGGTGTCAAGCCACTCAACCTCAATACGGCTGAAATTCACCTTTTTGTTCACGCCAGCCAGCTTTGCGTTTTTCTGTGATGCTGAAATGCTTGGCATTGAGGAGTCAAAACCATAAATGGGGAAACCTGAGTCCTCATCAATCTGCGAGTCAATTTTCCTGAAAAAGGTGTCAAAATCCTCATTCTCCAGTGGCTTTAGATTCCTGAAGGCCAGGGAGTCTTTCCTGTAGTAATTTACAGGCATATTTGCAGACATCAATGCAGCCTCAATCGGTATTATCCCTGACTTGGTGAATGGGTCAAGCAGCGAATCGCCCTTTTTGTAGCCTGCCACCCTGAGAAGGGCGTATGCCACAGTTCCCTTGAGGGCTGCCGGGTGTGTGAAAATCCTGTATTCCCGTTTGCTTAAGTCAATACCTGCGAAGTCAACCCCAAAGTAACCTGACTGGTCTATTATCTGAATGTGGAAAATCACGTCAGGGCTGTCAAGGTTTATGTCTTTGTTTGTCTTGTCCTTTATTATGCGGCCTGCTTCCATCATCACATCCTGGCTTGTGAATCCGTGCTCCCCTATCCTGCTGCAGGTTACCCTGAAGGAAGAATTATCGTCAATCCATTCCGACATGTCAGTGTTTGAGAGGAATCCCCTGAAGCTTGTTATGCTCTCTTCAAAATCTTTTGAAACCTCAAACTCCCCGAAAAGGGAAATCACCTTAATTGCTGACTGGGACTTGTATGCGAGCAGGCAAAGGTCAAGCATGTTCCTGAATTCAAAAACAGCGGCATAATCCCTAGTCTCTGCCTTTGCCCCGATGAGCTCCTTGACTTCTCGGGCAGCAACATCCTCAAATCCCCTGTGGGTTATGACAAGCCCTTCCATGCGGATAAGGGGAAAAGCATTCAATAAAAAAGTTTAGTTGCTCTCTCCGGGTATTATGGCTGCTGATACCAGCTTGTCATTCTCCTCAAGCCGCATTATCCTGACTCCCTGGGTGTTCCTGCCTATGACTGATATCTCTCTTGCAGGCGTCCTTATGACAATGCCGTTCTTGCTGATGAGCATTATGTCTTCATTCTCAGAGACTGTTCTGATGGCAGCGACCTTCCCGTTCCTGTCTGAAGTCTGGATGTTGATTACTCCAGAGCCGCCCCTGCTTATGAGCCTGTATTCAGATATGTCAGTCCTCTTGCCATACCCGTTCTCAGTCAGCGTCAGGAGTGTCCTGTCACCAGAGGCTACGACCATCCCAACCAGGTGGTCGCCGAACTTCAGCCTGATTCCCCGCACTCCCTGGGCTGATCTGCCTGTTGGCCTTACATCCTCCTCTCCAAACCTGGCTGCCATCCCATTCCTCGTTGCAAGTATTATGTCCTTCTTCCCGTCTGTAAGCTCAACGCCAATAAGCCCATCACCCTCATCAAGCGTTATTGCAATGATTCCCCCCTTCCTCGGGTTTGAATATGCCTCCAGGGCTGTCTTTTTTATTGTTCCATTCCTGGTTGCCATGATGAGATAGTGGCCGCTGTCAAATTCCTTCACAGGGATGAATGCAGTAATCTTCTCATCCTTGAGCTCAAGCAGGTTTATTATTGCCTTGCCCATAGCAAGCCTTGATGCCTCAGGAATCTTGTAAACCTTGAGCCAATGAACCGAGCCCTTGTCTGTGAAAAAGAGGATGTAGCTTAGCGTATTTGCTGCGAATATGTCCTCAACAAAGTCCTGTTCCCCCACTTCAGCAGCTATTACGCCCCTGCCTCCCCTCTTCTGCTGCTTGTAAGTATCCAGGGAAAGCCTCTTGATATAGCCCTTATGGGTTATGGTCACAACAACATCCTCTGGCTGAATGAGGTCCTCCACTTCAACATCATCTATGCTTCCCTCTATTGACGTTCTTCTATGGTCAGCATACTTCTGCTTGAGTTCAATCATCTCTTTTTTTATTATTTCAAAAACCCTATTTTTAGAGGCAAGGATTTCCTTCAGCTCCTTTATCAATCCGAGAAGGTCTTTGTATTCTGCCTTGAGCCTTTCCTGCTCCAGGGAAGCTAGGCGCTGAAGCCTTATGTCCAGAATGGCCAGGGCCTGCTTTTCTGATATGCGGAATGCCTTCAGGAGGGAGTCCTTTGCGCTGGCAGCATCCCTTGATTCCTTGATGAGCTTTATGACTGCGTCAATGTTGGACAGCGCGGTTATTATCCCCTCAAGAATATGCGCCTTGTCAGATGCCTTGTTCAGCTCAAAGCCTGTGCGCCTCGTGATTACATCAAACCTGTGGTCTATGAAGCTCTGGATTATTTCCTTGAGTGAAAGGGTTTTTGGTTCGTTATTCACGAGTGCAATCATTATAATCCCGAATGTGGTCTCAAGCTTGGTATGGGTGAAAAGCTGCTTCAGGAGGACTTCCGGGTTGGTGTCCTTTTTCAGCTCAATAACAATCCTGAGTCCATCCCTGTCGCTCTCATCCCTGAGGTCGGAAACCCCTGACAGCTTCTTCTGGTGAGTGAGCGATGCAATCTCCTCAATAAGCATTGCCTTGTTGACCTGGAAAGGAATCTCTGTTACAATGATGCGCTGCCTGTCCTTAACCTGCTCAACAGCAGTCTTCGCCCTTAATGTCACAAGCCCCCTCCCTGTCCTGTATGCAGCCCTGACGCCATCCAAACCGCATATTATTCCCCCTGTTGGGAAATCAGGCGCGCTGATATATGCCATCAGCCCATCAATGCTTATCTCAGGGTTATCTACCTGGCTGATTACAGCATCAGCAACCTCGCCGAAATTGTGAGGGGGTATGTTTGTAGCCATGCCTACTGCAATCCCTGAAGAGCCATTTATCAGGAGATTTGGTATCCTTGAGGGCATCACAACAGGCTCTTTCAGGCTCGCATCAAAATTAGGGACGAATTCAACAGTGTCCTTGTCAATGTCGGCAAGAATCTCCTCAGCAATCCTTGAGAGCCTGGCTTCAGTGTACCTTATGGCCGCAGCAGAATCGCCATCAATGCTGCCCCAGTTCCCCTGCCCATCCACAAGCGGATAGCGGAGCGAGAAATCCTGGGCCATCCTGACCATGGTGTCGTAAACAGCGATATCAGAGTGCGGATGGTATTTTCCAAGACAGTCTCCCACAATCCTGGCGCTCTTCCTGAACGGCTTGTTGTGCAGAAGTCCTAAGTCGTGAAACATGGCATATAGGACTCGCCTGTGAACCGGCTTCAGGCCATCCCTCACGTCAGGAAGTGCCCTTGCTATAAGCACGGACATGGCATAATCAAGATAAGAAGCCTTCATCTCCTGGTCTATTTCCCTGTTTAAAATCCTCTGCCCATCAGCCGGGCTTGAAGCACCTGCAGAATCCATTTTACCGTCAACAAATCAGAAATTTTGCAAGTTTAAAAAGGTTTGGAAACAGGCTATAATTTCCTTTTTCGGTCTGCACTTGCAGACATCACCGCATATTGGACAGCCATGCTTATTCTCCCGGCAATCACTCCCATCGCGAAAACCAGCAAATAAATGATTGTACGGGCTGTTTCCATGCATGGGGAGAAAAGATGCCTTGATTTAATGTTGATTTAAGTGGATTGGATGAGAAAAGGGCAATACGAAAAATACTTGGCAAAGCATTTTATTATGCCTTTGCAACAGGTGATTCGCTCATTTTCTTCTCCTTTCAATCTCGTTGGTTACAGCCCAGTCCATCAGAACGTCAGAAATGTTGTTGAGATTGTTGATTATGCCTGTGGCATCCTGCCTCTTCCCAATCTTCAAAACATCCTTGACAAATGGAACTACTGTTGCAAAATGGATGTTTTCAAGAACGCCATCAAGGCCCTTCATGAGAGCCATTAGCTGCGAGAAGAACGCCCTGCTTCCCTTCAGCTCAATAAGGTAATCAACCATCCTCTCAAGGTAAATTGACACTCTTACTATGTAGAACATGTCTATGTGCTTCAGCTTTGAATGCCTCCTGAACATGAAAGAGCTTATTGCGGACTTGTTAATCAGCATGTTGCTCCTGTCAATCTCCTCCTCATAGCGGCTTATGAGCTCATCCTGGCTCTCTGATGACATTATGCGGAGCATGTTGATTATTTTCTTTATCATTGTCCTCAGAAGGATGTCAGGGTCGTCAACAAAAACAGAGCTCTCGCATGATATTTGCTTTTCGCCGAACTCAACCAGCTCTATACCGCCAAGCAGCTTCTTGTGGTCCAGTATGTCTGGAGAGCTTATCTCATTATCAAGCTTTATCCTGAATGACTTAACAGGGTTAAGGTAAGATGCAACAATGAGCTTGTTTATTATCCTCCTGTCCTTTTCAGGCATATTCAGCACCAGCGAGTCCTCCCTTGTGTCTGAAACATTGGGGCTTACTATCAGCTTCCCCTCAGAAGATGTGTCCAGCTGGACCTGGGAGGAGTTTGTCAGCTTGTTCTGCCTGCACCAGGCTGAGGGAAGGTAAATGTAGTAGGCATTCCCGCTTTTCTGTATGTTCCTCAAATCCATATAAGTAGTGCAACTTGGTAATACTTAATAAAGGTTTCCCTAGTCTGTTATTTTCCTTATCTTGTCCATCAGGTCAAGCTCGTAATTCCCCTCTTTTGTAATGAGAAGCGCATCATAGCTTTTTATCAGGTCGGGAAACCTGTCTTTCAGTTCCCTTAGCATTTTCATCAGGTTTGCAAACGAGCCTATTTCAACTTCAAGCTCCAGCTGCCATGGCCCTACGCAGTAAATCATTGCAGTTATGTTTTGCTGCGCCCTGCACCAATGGACGATTGAAGGGACTATTCCTCCTGGGGAATTGTGAAGGTAAACCAGAACCTTGTAGAACTCGTATCCGAGAATTGCCGTATCAATGGACGGCCTGAAATATACAATTATCCCCGCCCTCTTCAGCTCTGTTATTGCCTTTTTTATGGTTTTTGCGTTCTTGCCTGTTTTCATGGAAAGCTCTGAGTAGCTTATCCTTGAATTAGCGGATAGCGGCTTTAGTATGCTATTCCAGCCATCAGGTATCTTCCTGTTGCTTATCTTCTGGAGGAATGAAGTCTGGATTAGGCTTGATTGCCTTCCAAGCAGGTAGCCTCTTGTGTGGTATTCAAAGCTCACGTTAATCAGGATTGCTGAGTCTGTTATTTTATCGCCGTATTTTTCCTGTAGGGAAAGAAAAAAGTTGTTGAATCCGTGAACCGTCCTTGCAAGCACGCATATCACTGCATCATACGTCCCCGCACATTCCGCATACCACCAGACCCTGGGATTGCTCTGGATGTGGCTGTAAAACTCCTGCTTTTGGCTTTGAGAGCCCCTCAATGATATCCATAGCTTCCATACTGTTAGCCCGAATTTTGAAGGGTCAAGAAGGCAATAATACCCTCTTATTGCGCCTTTTTTCTCAAGACTCCTGAGCCTGTATTCTGCAACTGCCCTTGATATTCTTGCTTTTTTTGCAAGCACTGTTATTGGTGTTCGCGCATCTGCCTCAATTGCCGCCAGAATCTTCAGGTCGGCAAGATTTGCATTTTTATTAATATTCACCATAAAAAAGACCCTATTTTACCACTTTTTAATAAAATACGCTGATAATTAATATAAATATGTTGTGATTCCAATATCATATGATTGATGAAATTATCGTTCATACGTTTGAGGCAGGAAGAAGGGGAAAGCCTGATGAACTAGACGCAGTCATTGCGCATTTGATAGGTGCACACTTACTGGAACTTGACCCGCTTGCCCGGTTTGATTTGAGAGTTAGTGGCGGATATTCGCCTGCTGAAGACAGGATTGTTGTATCCGTTTCTGGAGAAGTTTCAGGTAGTTTATTGGAGCAACGAAACCTATACACAATGGGAAAAATTGTAAATACTTATTATAGAATTATCAATAAGGAAACATCACATGAAATTGCAGTTGACTTAACCAGACTTAAACCGCAGGCAGAAGTGCTTGCCTCAAATCATAAAGCAGGCGATTCAGGAAATCCAATTGCTGTCGCATATAGACGTGGCCCGATGTTTCTTCCTTTTGAAAGAGTTATTGCTTGTGGTGTCAGGGATTTGCTCGATTTTACATATGCAAATGGAGGACAAATTTTGCCTCAAAGGATGGCAGAGAAGTCTGGTGTAGCTCGATTAGATGGGTTACTCTCTGATGGAAAAGTGATAGTAGATGCATCATACAACGGAGTGGAATTAGTTTCAATTGATTCTATAACTGTCCATGCACAACATGATAAAAAACTGCCAGTCGATGAACTAAGAGATGCATTAAGCAAAATAATTTCTGCGTATATTGGCAATTTCGAGGATGCATTAAATTCTGGAAATTTCGCTACAAGGGGAATAAGGTTAGGCAAGCCAATTATTAAGGTAAATGGTTTAGGTGATTGGAATGTTGGAGGATGGAGTGTTGACGAAGGAAGCAGAGAAGCAAAACCATACCGTGATTTCTTCGGCAATTATGGGGTGATGGAAGACTCGCCGTGGGGAGAGGACCCGACTAAACCGTCTGGACCTGGAACACTTATTGCAAGATACATTGCTGTGCAGATTGTAGCAAATAATTTTGCTGATTTTGCAAGAGTAGGTTTAAGGTATAACATAGGGGAGGAGGATGTTGGATTAAACATAACTACAAATGGAACAGGAAGAGTGGGCCAACAAGAACTTCATCGTTGGGTGAGGAAAAATTTTCCACTAAAAATTGAGGATGTCATAAATTTATTTGATTTAAGAAATCCTGATTTATATCGCAGGATAGCAGATAGTGCTGATTTCTTCTGTAGAATTACTGATAAAGCAACCAATACATATGGTTTTCCTTGGAATGTCGCAAAAGATGTGAATTTGGGTTATTTTAATCCCCTCACACATCCGGAAAGAACAAGATAATTTACTTGAGCCCATTAAAAATCTATGCTGGAACTGTATTATTCTCAATCCTGAAGCTTTTCCCGCAGTACACGCAGCTTTTGTACTTTCCCCTTATGTCATTGTTGCTGCTTTGGTAATTCATCCTGTTGACGCACTTCGGGCACCTTAGCAATATCGTCGGTTTCATTTTTCTGCTCTTTTTCAAGCTTTTCGTTGATGTTTCTGAACTTGCTCTTGACTTCTGCCTCGCTGTGCACGTCAAAATAGTCATAAAAGCGCTGGGTTAGCTTTATTATCTGTGTTCTCCCGTGCTTTTCCCTTGAAATGAACCCTGCTGATTCAATCTCTGCAATGTGGTCGTAGGCCTTGTTGGTCCTTATCCTTATCACATCAGACTGGAGAACAGGGGCTTTCCAGGCTATTACAGCCAGCGTCTCAATCATTGTCCTGGTAAGCTCTGCCTCAGGGACTATCTTCCTGACAATCGGAGAGTAAGATTCCCTCACAGTGATTTTCCAGAAATCGCCCTCATCAGATACGAGAAGGGAAGAATTCTTTGCCTCATACTCTGACTTAAGCTCCTGAAGGGCCTTCAGAACCTCGTCCTTGTTCTCCCTGCAAAGCTTTGAAATGTATTCCAAGCTGGCCTTCTTTCCCGCTGCAAACAGGATTGCTTCAACCTTGTTCTTAAGTTCTGAAGGCTCCATCGTATAAGCTGTAACAATCCCCCGCCCTCCTGATAAATTTTTCCTTTACAAACCTCTCAAGGAATGGCTTCAGCTGCTCAGGAACAACCCCTACAAGGTCTGATATCTGCTCTACCCGCCTTTCGCCCTGGCTTAAAATAAGGGCAACTGACCTTTTTAGCAGAGTATATGAGTTCTTCTCAAGCATCATGTTTGCCGCTGTGATGTCCTTGAGCCTCAGGTCAACCTGATGCAGCCTGCCAAGGATATCGTTTAGGACGCTGTTCATCATGACTGAGTCCATTTTGAATGATTCTGGCTCAAGGAACTCTATTGAGGATGGCAGATACTCAAAGCAGAAAAAAGTAATGGAATCAAAATCTTCAAGCCTGAGCTCTACTTCTGCAAATGTGCTGAAAATATCCCCGTGCTGCTGTGGCTCGTGGGTCTTTGTCTTAAGCAGCTTTATTCCATCCTCTTTTTTAAGCCTTTCCAGGACAAGCTTCATGGCATCCTCTATGTATTTCTTCGGCTTTCCTGCAATCTCAATAATTGCCCTCGCCATGAACTGCTGGGATTTGGATGGCATGGTGGAAAGTGCCTCTAATCCTTATAAAAATTTTGTTATATACAAATTTTTATACTTATATGCATTAGCAATGCTGATGCAATATAAGAATCTCACAATAATAGGAACTTCGCACATATCAAGGGACAGCATACAGGAAGTTAAAGATTCGTTTGGAAGGCTTAAGCCGGGAATAGTGGCTGTTGAGCTTGACAGGAAAAGGCTTTATGCGCTTGTCCATAATCTTGAGCCAAGGGCTCGTTTCTCTGACATAAGGAGGATAGGGCTGAAAGGTTTCCTGTTTGTGCTTGTCGGGGGTTGGCTCCAGAGGAAGCTTGGGCAGTATGTTGGCGTGGCTCCTGGCTCTGAGATGAAAGCAGCCCTACAGCTTGCCAGCGAGTGCAATGCAAAAGTGGCTTTGATAGACCGGGATATTGAAATCACTATGCAGAGGTTTTCCAGATGCTTCACTTGGAGAGAGAAGCTTAACTTAATCAGGGACTTGTTTGCAGCGCCTTTCTCAAAAAAGGAGAAGATAGACCTCTCAAAAGTCCCTGAAAAAAAGCTGGTAAAAAAGCTTCTTGGGGAAGTGAAAAGGAAGTATCCCAGCATGTACAGGGTTTTGATAGAGGAAAGGAATGAAGTAATGGCTTCCAACATAATCAGGATAATGCAGGAAAACCCTGAATCCAGCATACTGGCAATTGTAGGGGCTGGTCACGAGGATGAAATATTACAGTTGGTAAGTCAGAAAGAGTAGGCAACTATGCCATACCCGATGAAGCATGCTGCAGTGATAAATGGCATTGCAGGGTAAAACTTGTTCTTCTTCCCAACCAGGAGCAGCCCCAGAAGGGCGATAGATGCTGCTGTGGGTATGACAAGTGAGTGTAGGAATCCATACTGCTTCATTACCACTCCCGCAAATATGAGCGGGAATCCCATATCCCCGCCTCCGAGCACTGCACCGCCTGATGATTCCCCTGTGTCTTCAAGTTTCGCCTTTTTGGTGAGCGCTTTTTTTGGGCTTTCTCCCCTTGGAATGTAGATTCCTGAGAACAGGTTTGTCCTGGTCTGGAATTTCGCCATCTTTACCATGTGCTTGCTCTGCCATACTGCAAACATGTCATATGCTGAAATAAGCAGCAGAAGTATGAATGCAGAGGTAATGTTGAGTATGGGGACGAATATTGCGGCAAGGCCTCCGTATATAAAAACCTCTGTGAGGTTGTGGATGTAAACATTTGGCTTGAATACTTTCCATGCGGAAAATGCCAGGCCAATTATGAATGCAAAGAGGGGGTTTATGAATGATGACAGGGCTATGCTCAGCGTCAGCAGGACGCTCAGGAAAAACCATAGTTTCCACAGGTTAACCTGCTTCAGCCTTATCAGTATCAGCATGATTATTGTGCCGGCTATTACTGCGGCCAGAATCAGCCACACTGACGACTCTGGCTTGATGTCAGGCCTTTCAATGCTGTACGGTAGGCTTTTGTAGGCTATCTGGCCAGTCTGTGCTGTTGCTTCCTTGTCAGTATAGCTGTCAACAATAAGCAGGCCAACAAACTGCGTCAGCAGGAAAAGCGACATCAAGAATGAAGTTACGGCAAGGCTGTGCTTCATAACAGCGTAATTAATATAAATCTATATAAAGCTTCCTAACATAAAATGAAAGATGATTCAGCATCTCAAAAAGTTTAAATATAAGTTCAAACACTCCTCATAGCATGAGCAAGGCTGCATCAGTAAAAAGGAGTTTCTGGTCAGGCAGCTTTAGCTCTGGCTATTTTTATTTTAGCTTCTGATTAGTCCGCTGAAAATTGGCATACTAAGGCGGGCGGCAACTTTAGTTTTCATGGTGTCCTCTGCTTTCAATCTTGGGAAAATCAGGGGCACGGATAAATATCAAGGCAAACGTCAATGAAGGTGGAATTTATGATAATAGTAATGGAGCAAAACGCGGATGAAAAAAATGTTGGAAGGGTGATTGAGAGTATTGAAGCCCATGGGCTGAAGAGCCACATATACAGGGGAACTGAGAGGACAGTGATAGGTGTTATAGGCGACACTGTTGGAACAGGAGTTAACGGCTTCAGGTCAATGCCTGGTGTTGAAAATGTAGTTCCCATCCTGAAGCCATTCAAGATTGCAAGCAGGAAATATATGCCAGAAGGCTCAGTGGTGAAGGTGGGAAATGTAGAGATAGGGGGAAATGAAGTTGTAGTGATGGCTGGCCCATGCGCAATAGAAAGCGATGAGCAGCTTCTTACAATAGCCAAGTCAGTCAAGAACTCTGGGGCGAAGATTTTGAGGGGCTCTGCATTCAAGCCAAGGACAAGCCCCTATGAGTTCCAGGGCCTTGGGGAGGAAGGACTTAAGATTATGAGGAAAGTAAAGAAGGAGACAGGGATGATTGTGGAAACAGAGGTAATGGACATAAGGGACGTGCCTATGGTGGCTGACTATGTTGACATATTGAGGGTTGGAGCAAGGAACATGCAGAATTTTGACCTGCTTAAGGAATTGGGAAAGATAGATAAGCCTGTTATAATAAAAAGGGGCATGAGCGCTACGATAAGGGAGCTTATGCTTGCTGCAGAATACATAATGAAAGAGGGAAACCACCGGGTTATTCTCTGTGAAAGGGGAATAAGGACATTTGAGACTGCAACGAGGAGCACGCTTGACGTAGGCGCAGTGCCTGTGCTGAAACAGGAGACTCACCTGCCTGTGATAATTGACCCGAGCCATGCAGCAGGCAACAGGCAGTTTGTAGGAAGCCTTGCCAAGGCAGGAGTTGCCGCAGGGGCAGATGGTCTTCTTATAGAGGTCCATCACCAGCCAGAAAAGGCATTGTGTGACGGCCCGCAGTCAGTAACAACAGAAATGTTTTCAGAGCTGATGCCTCAGTTAAGGGCTGTGGCAGCTGCTGTAGGCAGGGTGATTGAATAGGCAGATGGAAACGATTAACGTCCTTTTTGAAAAAAATGAATGCAATTCTTACAGCATTTTTGTAGGCTCAGGAGTAATCCGTAAGCTTGCTGAAGACATAAAGGGGCTGCCATTAAGGGCGTGCATTATTGCAGACAATAACACAGAAAGGCTTTTTGGAAAGAATATTCTTGGTGCGATTGGAGGCAAATCTGCAAATGCAGGAATGATAAGCTTCCTGGCAGGAGAAATGCAGAAGACGCGGGAAACAAAGGCTGCGATAGAGGACTCCATGATTGGGCAGGGGTTCGGGAGGGATACTGTAATAGTGGCTTTGGGAGGCGGGGTTGTGGGCGATTTGGCAGGGTTTGTTGCATCAACCTATAACAGGGGGGTCCCGTTCGTTCAGGTTCCAACTACATTGCTGGCTGCAGTTGACAGCTCAATAGGGGGAAAGACTGGAGTGAACACAATTCACGGAAAGAACCTTATCGGGGCCTTTTGGCAGCCGAGGGCAGTATATGTTGATGTTGGCTTCATCAAGACTCTGCCTGATGGGGAGCTTTCAAACGGGCTCGCAGAGGTAATAAAGTACGCCATGATAAAAGACTCCGGATTTTTTGATTTTCTTGAAAAAAACATGAAAAGAATCCTGAAGAGGGAGCCTGGAATTATTGAGGATGTTATTGTGGGAAGCATCAGGATAAAAGTCAGCGTGGTAGTGCAGGATGAGAAAGAGTCGCAGTTAAGGAAATCCCTCAACTACGGGCATACGATAGGCCATGCCATAGAGCATCTCAGCTCATACAGGCTGAGCCACGGCCAGGCAGTGGCAATAGGCATGGCTGTGGAATCCTCAATCTCAGAAAATATGGGGCTCCTTAAAAAGAATGAAAGGGAAAGGCAGAACTCTCTCTTGATGATGGCAGGCCTGCCTGTTAAGGTGCCTGAGGGCATTAGTGCTGAAGATATAATATCAAAGGCTAGGCTTGATAAAAAGGCAAGGCAAGGAGTGGCTGAGTATGCCTTAATCAGGAGGATTGGCGAGTTAGCCAGCAGCTCAGTGAGAGTTGATGCTGGGGCAGTCAGGGCCGCTATAGGGGAAAACAGGTGAGATTATGCTTGAGGAACTAAGAAGGCAGATTGATGAAGTTGACTATCACATGATAAAGCTCATGAAAAAAAGGATTGAGCTGGCAGGGCGTATTGCAGGGTTGAAAAAGCAGGCTGGAATTCCTGTCTTCCAGAAAGAGAGGGAAGAGGATGTCCTTTCAGGGGTGAAGGAGGCCGCGAGAAATGAGGGAATTCCTGAGGAATATGCACTCGCCATATTCAGGGAAATAATCAGCCAGACCAGGAAATATGAGGGCAGGAAATGATATGCATACCCATTACCGCAAGTACAAATGATGAAGCTGTTGAAATGATAAGGCATGCTGAAAAACAGGCAGATATTCTGGAGCTGAGGATTGACATGGTGAAAAATCCTGATATGAGGAAGCTCCTGAAAAGCACGAAAAAGCCGAAGATTGTCACGAACCGGAAAAAAAGCGAGGGGGGGCTTTTTGAAGGCTCTGAAGAAGGCCGGTTGGCAATGCTGGGCGAGGCGATAAGCCTCGGGGCAGACTACATAGACATTGAGCTAAGCTCTGGCACGGAAAGCATAGCTGAGCTGGTTAGGAAGAAGGGAAAATCATGCATAATAGTTTCATATCATAACCTCTCTGAAACTCCTGATGACCTGAATGGCATATACGTGAAAATAATAGAAACAGGCTGCGACATAGTGAAGATAGCAACCTTCGCCAATGACATAACAGACAACATAAGGCTGATTGAAATTGCAAAAAAATCCCGTGCAGAAGGGAAAAAAATCATTGCAGTATGCATGGGCGAAAAAGGTGAAATAAGCAGGATTTTATACAGGGTTTTTGGAGGCTTTCTCACATACGCGTCTGCTGAGCAGGGAAAGGAATCTGCGCCAGGACAGCTGACAGCTGGAATGATGAGGAGCGTATATTGTGCTGACAGGCTGGATGAAAAAACAGGGATTTATGGAACAGTTGGGCGGCCTGCAAAATACAGCAGGGGGATTTTCCTGTTCAATCCAACATACCAGAGGCTCGGACTGAACAATGTTCAGCTGAGGCTTGAGGTTGATGACCTTGGAAAGTTCATGAAAGAAATTAAAAAAATCAACATCAGGGGGTTTTCAGTCACAACCCCATACAAGGAAGAGGTAATGCAATACCTTGATGAGCTGGATGAGGCAGCAGGATTAATAGGGGCTGTCAACACAGTAGTCGTAAGAGGCGGAAGGCTGAAGGGATACAACACTGATGGAATGGGTGCAAAGCTGGCGCTGAAAGAAAAGACCAGCCTGGCAGGAAAGGATGTTGTAATCATTGGAGCAGGAGGGGCTGCAAAGGCTATTGCATTTGAGCTTTCAAGGGAAAAATGCAGGATTACAATACTGAACAGGACTATTGAGAAGGCAAAAGAGCTGGCAGGCAGGACAGGTTGCAGATACGGTGCTATTGGTAAGCTGGCTGAAACAGGCTATGACATCCTGATAAACTGCACATCAGTTGGAATGTCCCCAAATGACTCTGAAACGCCTGTTGGAAAGCAGTTCCTGAAAAATATTGTGATGGACATAGTGTACAAGCCGGTTGAAACAAGGCTTTTAAGGGAAGCAAGGGAGATGGGATGTGAAACTGTTGATGGGATTTCAATGCTATTTTACCAGGCTCTTGGCCAGTTTGAGCTTTGGACCGGGATGAAAGCTCCAGAAGGCATGATGAGGGAATTCCTATGGAAGTCGCTGTAAGCCCAATTAATAAGCTGGATGCTGAGCTTGAATGCCCAAAATCAAGGAGCTGCACAAACAGGGCGCTTTTGATAGCTGCGCTTGCAGAGGGAAGGACAACTCTGAAAAACTGCCTTGAATGTGATGATGTAGCTCACATGAAGCTCGCGCTTCAGCAGATGGGAGTTCACATATCTGGAAGAAATAGCATGATGAACGTGACAGGAACTGGAGGCAGGTTAAGCAAGCCTGGAAAAAAGATTTTCACAGGCAATTCAGGCACAACAATGAGGTTCATGGCAGCTGCAGCAACATTGGCTGGCGGCAGTGTGGTAATTGACGGCGACAAGCGGATGAGAAAGAGGCCAATAGGCGACTTGGCAGAAAGCCTGAACCAGCTTGGAGCAGAAGTGACTGCAAAAAACGGGTATCCTCCTGTTATTGTTTCAGGCAGGCTGAAGGGCGGGAATGCTTCAATAAATGGCGCATTAAGCAGCCAGTTCACAAGCGCCATAATGATGGTCTCCCCGTTTGCTGAAAGGGATGTGGAAGTTCGTGTGATTGGTGAAATGACATCAAAGCCGTACATTGACATGACTGTTGACATGATGGGGGCATTTGGGGTTGCTGCAAGGAATTCAGGATATAAGCGATTCACTGTTGGCTCTGGACAGCTATACAGGGGAAGGGAATACCTGGTTGAGGGGGATTACAGCAATGCCTCATATTTTTTTGCTGCAGCAGCAGTGACAAAGGGAAGGGTAAGGGTAACAGGGCTAAACCCGAAGAGCAGGCAGGCTGATGCAGGGTTCTTGTCAGCTCTTGGGAAAATGGGCTGCTATGTGAAGAGGGGTGATGGCTGGGTGGAAGTCAGGGGCAATGAGCTTAATGGGATAGATATAGACATGAACAGCATGCCAGACGCTGCCCAAACGCTTGCTGTTGTAGCTGCATTTGCAAAGGGAAAAACAACAATAAGAAACATCAGGAACCTCAGGATAAAGGAAACAGACAGGATAAGGGCAACTGCCATAGAGCTCAGGAAGATAGGGGCTGATGTGGATGAGCTTGCTGATGGGTGGGTTATAGCTCCATCATCCCTGAAAAGCGCTGATATTGAAACATACAACGACCACAGGATGGCTATGAGCTTCGCGATTGCAGGGCTTGCATGCAGGGGCATAAGGATAAGGGGCGCTGAATGCGTTTCAAAGACATTTCCTGATTTTTTTGAAGTGCTGGGGAAATTACGCAGTTAAAATGAACATAATGCTGACAGGCTACAGGGGCACCGGGAAAACGGCAGTTGGCAGGCTGCTTTGCAAAAGGCTCAAAATGCGGCTCATAGACACTGACAGCAGCATTGAAAAATCAGCAGGGATGAAAATACCTGAAATAGTTGAAAAGTTCGGATGGAAGGGATTCAGGGAACTTGAGTCAAGGGAGATAAAGTCTGCAATGAGGAAAAATAACTCGGTGATATCTGTCGGCGGAGGAGGCCTCACAGAGAACAGGATAAAAATCAGGAAGAAAAGCCTTGTAATACTTTTAACAGCATCGCCCGGCGCAATAAAGTCAAGGATAAAAAAGTCAGGCAGGCCCTCCATTACCGGAAAGGGCTCATTGAGGGAAATAGGAGAGGTAATAAAGAAGAGGGAGAAAAAGTATCTTGGGATGGCAGACGCAGTTGTTGACACAACAGAAATCACGCCATCTCACGCAGCTGGGATGATTGCCTTGCTGGCAATTGGAAAGTGGAAAAAATGACAAGCACATTCGGAAATTTGTTCAGGCTGACTACATGGGGAGAGTCTCATGGAAAGGCTGTAGGTGTGGTTGTGGACGGGTGCCCGCCAAATATAGAACTAAGCGAGAAGGACATCCAGAAGGAACTTGACAGGCGAAGGCCAGGCCAAAGCTCAGTGACTACACCAAGAAATGAGCCAGACAGGGCAGAGATAATGTCTGGTGTTTTTGAAGGCAGGACAACAGGAGCGCCAATATCCATTATGGTCATGAACGAGGACATTGACTCAAGCAAATACGAGAAGTTCAAGGAGCTTTACAGGCCAGGCCATGCAGACTACACCTATGAGAAGAAGTACGGGATAAGGGACTGGAGAGGGGGTGGAAGAAGCTCTGCAAGGGAGCAGGTTGGAAGGGTGGCTGCCGCAGCAATCGCAAGAAAAATCCTTGAAAAGCATGGAATCAGCATCACCGGATTCACAAGGCAGGTTGGAAAAATAAGGATTGAAGAGAACGAAATTGACTACGGGGAGATTGAAAAGAACCCTGTGAGGGCAGCCAGCTCCAAAAAGGCAGGGGAGATGGAAAAGCTCATCCTGCAGCTGAAGGCTGAGGGGGATTCCATAGGGGGAGTTGTTGAAGTGACTGCTAAAAATGTCCCGGCAGGGCTTGGAGAGCCAACATTTGACAAGCTCAGCGCAGACATTGCAAAGGCAGTAATGAGCATAGGGGCTGTAAAGGGAATTGAGATAGGCGATGGCTTCAGGGTTGCTGAGATGAAGGGCTCTGAATCAAATGATGAGCTCTCAGAAAGGGGATTCCTCTCAAACCACGCAGGGGGCGTTCTTGGAGGGATTTCAAGCGGGCAGGAAATAATAGTAAGGGCTGCAATAAAGCCCACTTCATCAATAAGGAAGGAGCAGAAAACATTGAGCAGGTCAGGCAGGGATGCAAAATTGATGGTTGAAGGCAGGTTTGACCCGTGCCTTTGCCCAAGGGCTGTGCCTGTTGTAGAGGCGATGGTAGCCCTCGTAATTATGGACCACTTGCTGAGGCAGAAGGCATATGAATAAAAAAACATTAGGCATAATCGGACTGGGAAGGTTTGGAAAGCTGGCCGCAGCTAAGCTGAAAAGGCGCTTCAGAATAGCAGCATATGACACTGCTGATAAAAGGAAAGCAGCCAGGAAGCTGGGGATTGCGATGGCCTCATTGAGTGTAGCGGCTTCATCAGACATAGTGGTCTTGTGCGTTCCGATATCCAAGTTGAGGAATTCAATCATCAGGATAAAGCCTTATGTTAAAAAGGGCTCTATTGTAATGGACGTGTGCTCTGTAAAGGAATACCCTGCAAGAATTATGAAAAAGCTGCTTCCAAAACAGGTGGACATCATAGCCACGCATCCGTTGTTCGGCCCTGACAGCTTTATGGATGCTGAAAATAGGAAGATAGTTGTCTGCCCTGTCAGGATAAAGCCACGCAGGCTGTCTTCTGTAAGGAGGTGGATGAAAAAATTTGGTTTAAAGGTTATTATCACCAACCCGTCAAACCACGACAGGAAAATAGCTAACGCGCTAAGCCTGGTGCACAGCATTGGGAGGGCGTTATCAAAGGCAGGGATAAGAAGCCAGGAAATAGACACCCTGGGCTACAGGAGGCTTGTAATGATTAGCGACCACGTAACTAACGACACAATGCAGCTATTCAATGATATGAACGCATATAACAGGTTTTCAGGGCCAGTCATAAGGAAGTTCATAAGAACAATGCAAAAGGTGAGCAAATCGTGGTAAGCGTGGCATTCCAGGGAGAGCATGGCGCATACAGCGAGATGGCGGCATACAAGGCATTCCCAAAAGGTATAAGGACAATCCCTTCAAGGACATTCAGGGAAGTATTTGGCATAGTATCTGGAGGCAAAGCCGAATTCGGGATAATCCCGATTGAGAACTCAACAGCAGGCGACATATTGGAGAACTATGATTTGCTGCTTGAAAGCAGGCTTTCAATAACAGGGGAGGTTTTCCTGAAAGTGGAGCACTGCCTGATAGGCCAGAAAAATGCCAGGCTGAAAGACATAAAAAAGGTTTACTCCCACATTCAGGCACTGGCCCAATCAGAGGGGTTTCTCAACAGCCTGAATGCAGAG
This sequence comes from Candidatus Woesearchaeota archaeon, assembly GCA_016192945.1. Taxonomy (GTDB): domain Archaea; phylum Nanobdellota; class Nanobdellia; order Woesearchaeales; family UBA10216; genus JACPTE01. Next base: position 42,762 of record JACPTE010000034.1, on the reverse strand, counting down.
AAGATAGCTGTTTACGACACTGCAGGGGCTGTTGGGATTGTAAAGGAAAGTGGAAAGATGGAAAATGCAGCAGTGGCAAGCTGTCTTGCTGCGGATATTTACAGGATGAAAGTCCTGAAAAAGGGGATTCAGGGTTCCAGGAACAACACAACAAGGTTTTTCATAATAGGCAAAAAAATATGGGGGGACTCGCCTGAAATGGAAAAAAAGACATCCCTGGTGTTCATGGCAAGGCATGTCCCTGGAGCCCTGTATAAATGCCTTGGGGGATTTGCAAAAAACCGGATAAACCTTACAAAGATTGCCTCAAGGCCTGTCAGGGGCAGGCAGTGGGAATACTTTTTTTATATTGACTTCATAGGGGATGTTGAAGAAAAGCCAGTGAGTGATTCAGTCAGCGAGCTGGAAAGGAACACTACGTTTATGAGGGTGCTTGGGTGCTACCCGACTAAACCTGAATGACTGAATGAAAAAGATTATAAAATATAAATTTTACACCAGTTTGTTATGCAGATGGAAAAAAGCGCTGATAAGTTGAGCATGATAGCAAATGAAATCAGGAAGCAGAGCCTGATAATGATTAACAGGGCTGGCTCAGGCCATCCTGGAGGAAGCCTTTCATGCGCTGAGATTCTTTCAGTTCTTTTCTTTTATCAGATGAGGTATGACACGAGAAACCTTAAATGGGATGGGAGGGACAGGTTTGTGATGAGCAAGGGCCATGCAACTCCCGGGCTTTATGCTGCAATGGCAGAGGCCGGGTTTTTCCCGAGAGAGGAGCTTGTGACATACAGGCAGCTGAACTCCAGGCTTCAGGGTCACGCGAGCATATATACGCCTGGTGTGGAGATATGCACAGGCAGCCTTGGCCAGGGATTGTCTGTTGGGAACGGTATGGCGCTTGCAGGGAAGTTGGACAGCAAAGCCTACAATGTTTATGTTATTCTGGGGGATGGGGAGCTCCAGGAAGGGCAGGTATGGGAGGCTGCGAAGTCAGCATCCCATTACAAGCTGGACAATGTCATCGCAATAGTTGACAGGAATGGTCTCCAGCAGAACGGGCCTACAGAAAAGCTGATGGGGATTGAGCCATTAACAGACAAGTTTGAGGCATTCGGATGGCATGCCATAGAGATTGACGGGCATAATGTAAGGGAGCTTATGAATGCGTTTGATCTTGCTGTGAAGATAAGGGGTAAGCCAAAAGTTATAATTGCAAAAACCATCAAGGGCAAGGGGGTTTCATTCATGGAGGGGGTTTCCTCATGGCACGGAAAAGCACCTAACGCTGAGCAGCTGAAGCTTGCCTTGGCAGAGATTGAGGCTGACTGATATGGAAAAGGCAGCAGCAATAAGGGATGGGTACGGAAAGGGCCTCCTTAAGATAGCGGAAGATGCTGATGTAGTTGTGCTTGACGCTGATTTGCAGGACTCAACAAGGAGCTTGCAGTTTGGAGAGAAATATCCTGAAAGGTTTTTCACAATGGGAATCAGCGAGGCTGACATGGTTTGCGCAGCTGCAGGGCTTGCATCACAGGGGAAAAAGCCGTTTGCATCCAGCTTTGCCTGCTTTCTGGTCAGGAGGGCCTTTGACCAGATTTTTGTTTCAGTATGCTATTCAAAAATGAATGTTAAGCTGGTTGGAAGCCATGCGGGTCTTGCTACCGGGGAAGATGGGCCAACAGCCCAGGAAATAACAGATATTGCATGCATGCGAGCCCTTCCGAATATGGTTGTCCTTGTTCCATCAGACGCTATCCAGACAGAAAAAGCAGTAACTGCCCTCTATAATCATGTTGGCCCGGCTTATATGCGCATGTCCAGAGCCCCTGTCCCAATCCTGTATGATGACTCTCATGTTTTTGAAATCGGCAGTGGGTATGTTGTCAGGGAAGGCAGCGACGCTGCAATATTCGCCTGTGGAACAATGGTTTCTGAATCATTGAAAGCTGCATCCACGCTTGAATCCGAGGGCATTAAGGCTGCTGTCATCAACATGTCATCAATAAAGCCTCTGGACAAGGAATTGCTGCTGAAGCATGCAAGGCAGACAAAAGCAGTTGTCACAGCCGAAGACCATAGCATTATCGGAGGGCTGGGCAGTGCTGTTGAAGAGGCATTGAACGAGTCTGAATTCTTCCTTCCAGTTCAAAAAGTTGCTGTAAAGGACACTTTTGCAGAGTCTGGAAAGCCGGAGGAGCTTTACAGGAAATACGGGTTGAGCGAAGAGCATATTGTTTCTGCTGTGAAAAGGGCAATAGGCAAAAAAGCGTTAAGGCATTAATCCTATTTACGCAAATAGAGAACTTTGAAAAACTCCCTTTGCTAGTTCAAAAATCATTTGCGCTGCAAAAAAGAAAGCAGAAAACATAATCCAATTACAATGATTTTTGAAATCAAAAAGTATATAAACAAGCTCTATCTTCATGAGATTCATGGGTTCAAGTAAATCAGGTGGTTGCCTTTGGGGCAGGCTGCCTGAAGTTGAAAGGCGATTGCCGGTGGCTGTCCTAAGCTGCCGAAATCGTGCAGGGATGTTCTAGAAGTTTTGCGTAGTTCTGACTCTTCTGAATCATTCTCATTCAATGACCTGAGAAGAAAGCTCTACTGTGCAGGGGGCGTCTGAGCATGCGAAAAGCAAAGTCTGTTGACCTTGACCTGAAAATCTCGCCTTTGGAGCTTTTCACTGCCATCTCAAGAGACCATGAGAATGCCTTTCTCCTGGAGAGCTGCGAGGGTCCTGAGAGGCTTGCAAGGTTCTCCTTTATAGGGTTTTCTCCGAAAAAGGCAATAGTGCTTAAAGGCAAGTCCCTGAAAATAAATGGGGATGAAACTGAGTTTGATGACCCTCTGGAAATTCTGAAGAAAGAAATTAGGAAATCTCCTTCAGAGGCAGAGGGCTTTATCGGGGGTGCTGTTGGGTATTTCTCATTTGACTACATAAGCCGCATTGAAAGGGTGAAGCCTGCTGAAGCGGATGATTTGGGCTTTCCTGATTTTGAGTTCGGGATTTTTGATGATGCTGTCATTTATGACCACAGGAAAGGCAAGGCAGTCTACTCTTATTCAGGGGAAAGCAGGCTTAACTCCATAATGGGCTTGTTTGAGCAAAGGGTTCAGGATACTGCCCCATTAAAAATCAGGAGCTTGAAGTGCAATCTTTCAAAAGTTGAGTTCTGCAGGAACGTGGAAACTGCAAAAAAAAGCATAATCTCAGGGGACGTTTTCCAGGTGGTGCTGTCAAGGAGGCATGATATCATCTTCTCAGGCGACCTGATTGGGTTTTATAGCAAGCTTAAGAAAATAAATCCCTCGCCATATATGTATTACCTTAAGTTTGGCGAGAGAAGTATAGTGGGTGCAAGCCCTGAAAACCTTATTCGCGTGGAAGGTAGGGGAATAACGAGCTATGCAACCCTTGCAGGGACAAGGCCAAGGGGGGAAACGCCTGAAGAAGACAGGAAGCTGGAAGCAGACCTTTTAAGCGACGAGAAGGAAAGGGCAGAGCATTTAATGCTTGTGGACTTGACAAGGAATGACATTGGAAAAGTGGCTGATATAGGCACTGTAATGGTTCCTGAGCTGATGAACGTCCACAAATACTCGCACGTGCAGCACATCGCCTCTCTTGTTACTGCGAGGCTCGCAAAGGGGAAGGACTCATTTGATGCGTTCAAGGCAATATTTCCTGCAGGGACCGTGTCAGGCGCCCCGAAGATAAGGGCTGTTGAGATAATAAGGGCTGTTGAAAGGCGCTCAAGGGGTCCTTATGCAGGTGCTGTTGGGTATTTCTCCTCAAATGGGAACGCTGACTTTGCAATTGCAATCAGGACTCTTTTTGCAAAAGGGAACAGGGCATATATTCAGGCAGGGGCTGGGATTGTTTATGACAGCGTTCCTGAAAGGGAGTTTGATGAGTCTGAAAGGAAGGTCAGGGCGCTGTTGGATGCGATGGGTGGTGAATGATATGGCAAAAAAGAGGCTGTTGCTTATTGACAATTATGACTCGTTTGTTTACAATATCTACCAGGCTTTCAGGGAGCTTGGATTGGATGTTGATGTTGTCAGGAATAACGAAATAACCATTGAAGAGGTATTGCGAAGGGAATATGGCCTGGTAGTCATTTCCCCTGGTCCTGGAAGCCCGTCAATAAAAAGGGATTTTGGGGTTTGCAGCGAGGTAATTCGTGAATTGAATGGAAAGCTCCCAATTCTTGGCGTATGCCTCGGTCATCAGGGCATTGTCAGCGTGTTCGGGGGCAGGGTGGTAAGGGCTGAAAAGCCGATGCACGGAAAAACAAGCATGATAAGCCACGATTCAACAGGCCTGTTTAAAGGCATTAAGAGCCCGCTGAGAGTGATGAGGTACCATTCGCTTGTTGCAGAGGATTCCTCCCTTCCAGGATGCCTCAGGGTAACAGCAAGGAGCAAGGATGACGGAGCTATAATGTCTGTTGAGCACAGGCACCTTCCTATCTTCGGGGTTCAGTTCCATCCTGAGTCAATAATGACTGAGTCTGGCAAAAAAATACTGGATAATTTCTGCAGGGCTGGAAGATGACTGGATTTGATGATATTTTGGGGAAGCTGGTTGAAATGCAGGAATTGACAGGTGATGAGGCGGGGTTTGCGCTTCAGGAGATGATGGAGGGCAGGGTTAACAATTCCCAGATAGCCTCGTTTTTGTCGCTGCTCAAGGCAAAGGGTGAAACGCCGGATGAAATCGCGGCATTTGCCATGAGGATGAAAAAAAGCGCCATAACGATAAGCCCGAAGTCTGCCAATCTGGTTGACACCTGCGGTACAGGCGGGGACGGCAGGGGGACCTTCAACATTTCAACATGCTCTGCAATTGTAGCAGCCGGGGCTGGGGCTGTGATAGCAAAGCACGGGAACAGGTCTTCATCAAGCCGAAGCGGAAGTGCTGATGTCCTTGAGGAACTTGGAGTCAGCATTATTTGCGGAAGGGAAACTGCAGAGCGGCAAATTGACTCCATCGGCCTGGCATTCCTTTTCGCGCCATCATTCCATCCTGCAATGAGGAATGTTGCCGATGTAAGGAGGGAGCTTGGGTTCAGGACAGTGTTTAACATGCTCGGCCCTTTGACAAATCCTGGAAATGCGCAAAGGCAGCTCATAGGGGTTCCCAGCAGCTCATTGATGGAAAAGATGGGAAAGGCTGTGGTAAAGCTTGGCACAGAGAAAACCATTCTCGCAACCAGTGACATAGATGAGATTAGCATCAGCAGCCAGACTCTGATTTGCGAAATCACTGGCAGCAGGACTGAAAGCTATATTATAACCCCTGAGGAATTCGGATTTAAGAGGGCGCGCATTGAAGGCATATGCGCTGGCAGCTGCAGGGAAAGCGCTGGAATCATACTAAACGTGCTTAAGGGAGGGCTTGGCCCTGCGAGGGATGTTGTTTTGCTTAATGCAGGCGCATCCATATATGTTGGCGGGATTGCATCCAGCATAAAGCAGGGTATCAGCATGGCTGAAAAATCAATTGGCTCCGGCAGGGCAATGGAAAAGCTGGATTTGCTGAGGGATTCAGATGGACATACTTGACAGGTTCATATCGCAGGCAGGGGATAACCTGAGAAGCGGATATTATGAAGCATGTGGAACAGAAAAGAGGGCAGCTCCAGTAGTTTCATTAAGAAAAAGGCTGGACTTAAATGATTTCAGCATAATTGCAGAGATAAAGCACGCATCGCCTGCAGGAGAATATGAGTTTGTGGATATTGACGTTGAAAAGGCAGCCCTTGAGTTCAGGCATGCTGGTGCGGATGCGATTTCAGTTGTTGTGGAGCCTGTAATATTCAAGGGAAATCTGAATAACATTCCAATTGCAAAAAAGGCAGGGCTTCCTGTATTGTTCAAGGACTTTGTAATTAGCGATGCTCAGATAAAGGCAGCATCAGGGATTGGGGCTGACTGCATTCTTCTAATAGCAAAGGTTGCTGGCAGGCTGAACCTTGACATTGATGCAATGATAGGGTATGCCCACAGTTATGGCCTTGAAGTCCTGCTTGAATGCTACGATACTGGGGAGATGGAAAGGGCGCTGCTTACAAAGGCAGACATCCTGGGCATAAATAACAGGGATTTGCAGAGCTTGAAAGTGAGCCTGAACAGGACGCCTGAAATCCTCAGCTCTTTTTCAAATATATCCAAGCCTGTAATCAGCGAGAGCGGCATCAGGTCAAGAACAGATGCAGAATTCCTGAGGGCTTCAGGTGCTAGGGGAATTCTTGTGGGAACATCCTTGTGGCTTTCAAATGATAAGGCTGCAAAAATAAGGGAGCTGAAGCTATGATTGAAAAAAGATTTGGGGAGTTTGGAGGGGCATACATTCCAGAGCTGCTTGTCCCTGTGCTGAAGGAGTTGGAAACCTGCTTTGAAAAGGCAGTGAAGAGCAGTGAGTTTCAGGCTAAGCTGGATAGCTATCTCTCCAGATATGCTGGAAGGCCAACGCCCCTGTATCTTGCTGAGAACCTGAGCAGGAGGCTTGGGAATATTAAGGTATACCTAAAAAGGGAAGACCTTCTGCATACAGGGGCGCACAAGATAAACAATACAATCGGGCAGGCACTTCTTGCGAAATTCATGGGGAAAAAAAGGGTTATCGCAGAGACAGGGGCTGGGCAGCATGGAGTTGCAACTGCGGCAGCGGCTGCACTGCTTGGATTGGAGTGCGAAATCTATATGGGAAGCAAGGATGCAGAGAGGCAGAAGCTGAATGTTTACAGGATGAACCTGCTTGGGGCCAAGGTGATAAAAGTCAGCTCTGGCTCAAAAACCTTGAAGGATGCGATAAACGACGCCCTGAGGGATTATACAACTAATTGCAATGACACTCACTATGTCCTGGGCTCTGCATTGGGGCCGCATCCTTATCCGGGCATTGTCAGGCATTTCCAGAGTGTTATCGGCCTTGAGGCAAGAAAGCAGGTTATTGAGCAGGAGGGCAGGCTTCCTGATTACCTGGTCGCATGTGTTGGGGGAGGGAGCAATGCAATAGGGCTCTTTTCCCATTTCATGGACGATAAGGATGTGAAAATGGTTGGAGTGGAGGCTGGGGGAGAGGGCATTTCAACAGGAAGGCATGCTGCAAGGATAAGTGGCGATGGAAAAAAAGGGGTTTTGCACGGCTCCCTGACTTATGTGCTTCAGGACCCCTTCGGCCAGATAAGGGAAACCCATTCAGTATCCGCAGGGCTGGATTACCCTGCCATAGGGCCTGAGCATGCTTACCTTAGCACGACCAGGAGGGTTGAGTATGTTCATGTGAGTGATTCAGACGCCCTTGGAGGGTTTCATCTCCTGAGCACAACAGAGGGAATAATCCCTGCATTGGAGTCTGCGCATGCAATAGCATATCTTCCAGTCCTTTCAGGGAAATGCAAAAAAGGGGATGTTGCAATCCTGAACCTTTCAGGAAGGGGTGACAAGGATGTGGAGTATGTGGGAAGGATAGAGGGCCTGATATGAATTTTGTGCCATATTTATGCTGCGGAGACCCAAGCTTAAGCATGACAAAGTCTTTTGTCAAGGCCATGGAGCCTTATTCAGCAGTAATTGAGCTGGGCATACCGTTCTCAGACCCGATAGCTGATGGGAAAACAATACAGGAGGCATCTATAAGGTCTTTGAATAACGGGACGAACACAGACATGGTTTTTGGGATGGTAAGGGAGCTGAGAAGCGAGGGAATCTTAATCCCCTTTGTTTTCATGGCATATTACAACACAGTTTATTCATATGGCAGGGGCAGGTTCATCAAGAAAATGAAGGATTTTGGCGTCCAGGGGCTGATAATCCCTGACCTGCCTTTTGGAGAGGACAGGGAGATAGAAGTCGTTGCAAAAGCTGGAGGAATATCCATCATCAAGCTGATTGCCCCTAACACAGTTCCTGAAAGGGCAGGAGAGCTGATTGAAAATGAGGGGATGTACACATATCTTGTCTCTGCCTATGGGACAACAGGAGCGAGGAGTGATGTGAGTGAGGAAAGCCTTGAATTTGTGAGAAGAATGAGGAAGTTTGCAGGCAATGGAAAAACCCTGTATGTTGGCTTCGGGATATCAAATGCAGGGCAGGCCAGAAGATTCGCAGGGGCTGGCGCTGATGGCGTAATAGTTGGAAGCGCATTAATAGAAATCTATTCAGGGCGCACTTTAAAAGGCTCATCTGAAGGGTTAAAGCCAGAAATTGACAGGATGGAAAGCCTTGCAAGAAGTATACATAATATTTAAAAACATGCGAAGGGTTTAGCAGGCATGGAAAAGAGCTTCACAGTCACCCCCTGGAAAGTTGAGGGGGATATAGACTATAACCGGCTGATAAAGGATTTCGGGACAGAGCCTGTCAATGACGAGATTCTTCAGAGGATTAAGAAGCACGCCGGAGAGCTGCACCACTTCCTGAGAAGGAAAATCTTCTTCTCCCACCGAGACCTGAACTGGATTCTGGATGAGTACGAAAAGGGCAACAAGTTCTATCTTTATACAGGAAGGGGCCCGAGCGGCAACACGCACATCGGCCACCTTGTTCCCTGGATTTTCACAAAGTGGCTTCAGGACAAGTTTGATGCAGAGCTTTGGTTCCAGATGACTGATGATGAGAAATACCTTTTCAATGAGAGGCTTGAGCTTGAGGAAGTAAACAAGCTTGCGTATGAAAACGCTCTTGATGTTATTGCTCTTGGCTTCAGGCAGGGAAAGACGTTCATTTTCTCGGATATAGACTATGCCAAAACCCTGTACAGGCAGTCGCTAAGGGTTGCCAGGAAGCTCACAGTGTCAACAGCAAAGGCTGTATTCGGCTTCAATGACAGCAACAATGTCGGCCAGCTTTTCTTCACGTCAGTCCAGAGTGTCCCGTCATTCCTTCCATCAGTGCTTAAGGGGAAAAACGTGCCATGCCTCATACCGCACGCAATAGACCAGGATGCCCATTTCAGGGTCACGAGGGATATTGCGCCAAAGCTCGGATATTACAAGCCAGCCTCTATCCACTGCAGGTTCCTCCCGCCATTGACAGGGCCTGGGGGGAAGATGTCTGCGTCAGTGGCTGAAACAGCCATCTACACTACTGACGCCCCAGAGATTGCTGAGAGGAAGATAAGGCGTTACGCATTTTCAGGGGGCCGCGACACGATAGATGAGCATCGGAGGAAGGGAGGCAACCCTGACATTGACGTAAGCTACCAGTGGCTCACCTTTTTTGAGGAGAGTGATGAAAAGCTCAGGAATATTTATGATGATTACAAGACAGGCGCTTTGCTTACAGGAGAGCTGAAGCAGATACTGATTGAAAAGCTGTCTGCATTTCTCAAAAAGCACCAGGAGAACAGGGAGAAGGCAAGGAAAGTCCTTGATAAGTTTATCATAAGAGACTGAACCGAAAAAGTGGGCTGTTAAGTCTATTGGATATTGTTTTTTATTCAAAACTTTGAACAAATCCGCAACTTTGGCATTCTGTTTTTGTGCCAGATACCGCCATAGTGTTCCCGCCACATTTTCTACATTTAGGCATCCCTTTAAATTGAGGTTTCATTATCATCACATCAACATCTTCTTAAGTTGTGCCTTCCAGCAAAGTAAGTCAAAATAGTAATCCCAATCTTCTCTTCGTGTAACATTCTTAATATCAGCTTCAAACTTTTTAATTCTTACATCTAAAATATCTGTGCTCATTTCGGTCAAATCATTCATGTCAATCCTCTCCGCATCACCTATTTTCTCTTTTGTGGGCTTGTGCATATAAATTTTCCTCTACTATAGCACCCTTGTCAAATTCAAATTCTTTGTTAATAGAAACAAAGCCAAAATCTATATTTTCTATTTGTAAATCTTTAAGAACAACATCACAAGAAATATGGCAAACATATACTGGGAAGAGGACTGTTAATTTCTTTAAAACATTTCTTTGTCTTGTGCTAAGCGTTGAGGAGCCAGATTTAAGTTCTATAAATGCAAACCTTCCATTATCATCCCACACAAAAAAATCAGGCAAACCTACGATTTTGTTGTTTATACTATACTCTAACGATTGATGGTTTTCTTCTAAAAATCTTATTTGCTCTTCGGTAAACATAGCCATAAACTGGTCGATTTTCTTTTTCTTAAAGGTTCTTTTTCCATATCGATCGTACCAAGGAAATTCGCCCTTTGGAGCATTATTCCTACCGTAAAGAAGTAATCGGTAGGCAAATTCGCCCATGCCTATAACTTGTAGCCCATTTTTTTGGCAGTAATCACTAAATATTTTCTCAGCCAGACCTCCTAATTGGATGTATTGCAAATAAGGTTTCTCCAATAAGTCCATGTTAAAAACGATGCTTTTCTTATTATTAGTAACAAGGTCTTTTATCTGCATATATATCAACCCCTCTTACTATAATCAACTTCCCATCTTTCATTTTCTGATTCTAAATCTTGTCCTGTTCTTCAACTCAACTTTTTGGGCTGTTAAGTCAACATCATTTATTTTTTAATTGTAAAATATAGTGTCACCAAAGCCACAATTAAAAAAAATAAACTCAGTAAAAATGTCCTATATTGGTCATTTAACAGTTTTTCAAGAAGAATGTTAGTCTTAAATGATTGAAATTCTTTCTTTATTCCGTGCTCTGATAGTAAGGGGTTGGTTAATAATCTATACTCTTCTGGATTTGTGTCTTCTAGTACTTTTTCTGGTCTTTCAATTAAATCCTTTACCTTGTATTTTGATAATTTGGTTTGTTCCATTCTATTTTGCTTTTACAAGTTCTACTCTTGTTTTGTCTTCTTTAGTTATAACGAGTTTATTATTCTTTGCTTCTGCTTCCAATTGGTCGCCAGCCTTCCAGCCCAACTTATGCAAAAGCTTGCTGGGGACTACTATCCAGAACTTGTGATATGCTTTGCCTTTGTATTCCCTGCTTTTTTGAGATAGAAGCCTCATTAGCCTATTAGATACCTAACTAATATATAAAGATTTTGGTATCTAAAAATGCAGTTTGGTTTAGTATCTTTTAGGTATCTGAATATTCATATACTTCTTTAGATACCTAATAGCTATGGAAATGCAAATAAAATGTCCTAAGTGCAAAGGCACAAAGGTCGTAAAGCGTGGAGTAAGCCCAACGCAAAATAGGGGCAAACAACAGATATACCTATGCAAACCATGTAAAAAGACCTTTATTCAGGATTTGGGCTTCTGGAAGATGAAGAACAACGAACAAGTAGTAACCAAAGCCATAGATTTGTATTTCAGCAACCTTTCAAGCCGAAAGGTAAGAAACCACTACAGAAGGCATGAAGGCATCAAAACAAGCCACGTAAGCGTCTTGGATTGGTGCAGAAAGTATGTCCTTAAAGTAACCAAGTTTGTAGAAACTTTGAAGCCTGAATTAAGCGGGGAGCTTTATGTTGATGAAACAGACATTCCAAGAGGTTACAACACAAAAAAGAAAGGTGGGGATAAGTTTTGGTGTTCTGTTGATTGGAGAACACGATACATAAACGCAACCTTATAGAGACCACTAAATCAGAGTGTGAATGAAGCAATAATTTTCCTAAAGAGAACGACTGCGTATGGTAAGCTGAAATATATTCAGTCAGATGCTGCACAATTCTACCCAAAAGCAATGCACAAACTATTTTACACAAACAAAATAGGAATAAAGGGAGCATTGACAGTTGAACACAGGGTAAACAATGTCAGCAAAACAGGAAAGCATAATGTAAGGATAGAAACAGTATTTAGCAAAATAAAAGACAGAGTTGATGACTTTAGAGGATTGAAAGCTCTGTGGAGTGCGCCGATACTGATGCAAGGAATAATAATACAACACAACTATATTGAAAGTCATACGACAATAGGAAAAGTGCCCTGCGAATTAGCAGGAGTAAAAATAGAAACAGGAATAAACAGATGGTTAGGATTGATTAAGTCATCTGTATATTGATGAAAGAATAATCACTAAGATATTTAAAAGGTATCCTATGATTAACCCTATTATCGTTCCTGTTAAGCCACTTAACCAAATTCCTTGCCAATACCGCTTATTTTGAAATTTCTCAACTTCTAATCTATCACTCAATTTTAAGGCTAAATCTATCGTATTTTCGTATATCTGTTGATATTCCTCAATAGTGTGAGGATTTTTTTCTACATCTTTTTCAATTTCTTGAATTTTCAACAAAATATCTAAAAAACTTTGATTTTTAGTTTTGACGGATTTTATTCTATCTTTCATAGGGAAAGATACTTCTTTAATCAAATTTTCCCAATAATCAAAACATAATTCTTTAATTTCTGACAAATCTTTCCCCGAAATTCGTGAATATTTTGCTTTCCGAATTAATTTATTAAAAGGTTCATCAAAATCATCATAAATAACACCATAATTAGTTTTAAGAAGCAACCTAACATCATTAACAGAATCTTTATAATATTCAAATTCTTTAATGATGTTAATTTTCACGTTTATCTACCATCTGAAAATAACATCAAACAATCCTCTTCTTATTTTTCTTCTCCTTTTCGGTTTCCTTCTCACCATTTCAATTGGTTCATCACTACCGAGTATATTTAAATCTTTGTCATTTTTCATCTTTCCAGCCTCCAATCAAAATATTGATTTTTGACCACTAAATTATCGGAATAAAGCCCCGCTATATCCAGACAACTTAACAGCCCACGAAAAAGAAGGATTTAAAAACCCGGAAGCCATGAGCCTTGCAGTGATGTTTTGTGATTGACCCTTATAACTGGATAGATAAGGTAAAGCGGTATTTTGCATTCAGCAGCAATGAGCTTAAGTGGCTTCTTATCTCAATACCTGTAATGGCATTCATAGTGGGCTTTAATGATGGGCGTGATACTTTTGTGTTCAGCCTTTGGATGGGGAACCTGCTTATATGCCTGGTGGCTGTGACAATAGCTGTCCTGGCCCATGAGACTGCCCATAGGCTGATTGGGCTGGAACAGGGCTACAAGGTCATTTTCAAGCCTTTCTTTTATGGTTTGATTGCGGGCCTGGTTCTTAGCGTGATGTCATACGGCAAGATAGTATTCCTTGCTTACAGCGGCGTGATGCTGAATATGCTGGAGAAGCACAGGCTTGGCTATTTCAGGTATCAGCTCGGCTATTTTCATCTCGGCACAGTCTCGCTTATGGGCCCTGTTGCAAATATGCTCGTTGCCATTCTCTTCAAGACGTTTGAGTTCCTGCCCCCTGAGCTTACCAGCAAGATAGTTCTTGTAAACATCATTTTTGCGCTTACAAACATGCTGCCAATCCCTGGCCTTGATGGGCCTCAGGTCCTGTACACAAGCAGGTGGCTCTACTTTCTCTCATACGGGGCGATGATTGGGATATCAATATTCATGTGGAAGGGCTTTGCATGGTGGGTTGTGGCTCTTGGGGCAATCCTGGCTGCCCTTGTCTTGTGGCTCGGATTTTACTTCCTGATAGAGAAGCACCTGTGATATCTGGGAATTCTGGAAAAGATTTATAAATTAACAATGCCGTAATAAGTATTTCCTGCTAATGAGCCTGGATTTCGCCAATGGAAAGAAGGGCTTTGAAATACTCGGTGCATGGGTAGAGGTATCTTTCATAGTTTTAATAGCAGCAGGAGCCCTAATAGGATATCTCATCAAGAGCGTACTGGTGAGCTATGTTGTGCTCTTCCTGTTGAGCCTGGTTTCAGGGACCTTCTTGTACAACTATAAGAGGGACTTTTTGACTCATTATGTAATACTCTCAGGGGGTTTTGTGATAGGATACCTCGCAGGGAACAGGGCTGCAAATCAGTGGATTCTTGCCGTTATCTTTATAGCAGGCAACATGGCGTCATACCAGGCATTTAGCAGGAAGCTGCTTAAGGCATGATGCTTGATAAGAATTATATATTCACTTTCCTTCGCAGGCGCCATGATAAGGAATTTCCAGCCGAGGCTTTACCAAGAAGCAATATTTGCCACCTGCACACTGAAGAACACCCTTGTTGTGCTTCCTACTGGCATGGGAAAGACCAATATTTTCCTGATGCTGGCATCCCACAGGCTGTCGCAATATCCTGATTCAAAGGTTCTTTTTTTGGGCCCTACAAGGCCGTTGATAGACCAGTATTTCAGCGTGTTCAATGAGCATTTTGAGATAAGCCCTGAGAAGATGTGCATCCTGACAGGGTTTATAGCGCCTGAAAAAAGGGCTGAGCTGTGGAGCATGTCAACGATTATTTTCAGCACTCCGCAGGGGCTTGAGAACGATTTGATATCAGGCAGGATAAGCCTGGATGACGTAAGCCTTCTTGGGATTGATGAGGCGCACAGGGCTGTTGGAAACTACAGCTATGTGTGGATTGCAGACAGGTATCATAAATCAGCAAGGCATGGGAGGATTCTTGCCCTGACTGCCTCTCCTGGAAGCGACATGCAGTCCATCAGGGAACTATGCTCCAACCTTCACCTTGAGGCAATAGAGGCAAGGACATATTCAGACCCTGATGTGCGCGATTACATCAGGGAGATTGAGTTTGAATGGGTTGAAGTTGAGCTGACAGATGAAATTCTGGAAATCAGGAAGCTGCTGGCAAGCATTCTGAAGGGGAGGATTGGGAAATTGGCTGAGTGGGGGGTTGTGAAAACTGAAAAGCCGAGCAAAAAGGAGCTTCTGTCAGTTCAGGCAGGCCTCCATGGAAGGATAGCCCAGGGCGAGAAAACCCCTGTCTTGTGGGCAGCGATATCAATGATAGCAGAGACCATAAAGGCATATCATGCCCTGGAGCTGTTGGAAACGCAGGGCATAAGCCCGCTTCAAAGGTATTTTGAGAGGTTTTCTTCAGAGTCTCAAAAAAGCAGGGCATCCAAAAACCTTGGAAATGACCCGGACTTCAGGTTGGCAATTCAGAAAACAGGAATCCTGTATGATAAGGGAGCAGAGCACCCGAAGCTTGGGAAGCTGTGCTATATTGTCGGAGATGAAATCTCAAAAAAGGGGGATGTGAAACTGCTCATTTTCACCCAGTACAGGGATTCTGCTGTCAAGATTGCCTCTGAGCTTAACAGGGTTGAGAAAATATCCGCCCGTGTTTTTGTCGGGCAGGCAAAAAAAGGTGATACAGGCATGAGCCAGAAAGAGCAGAAGGCAATGCTGGATGATTTCAGGGATGGGAAATTCAATGCGCTGTGCGCAACTTCAATAGGTGAGGAGGGGCTTGACATACCGCGGGTTGACCTGGTGATATTCTATGAGCCTATACCCTCTGGGATAAGGCATATCCAGAGGAGGGGCAGGACCGGAAGGCAGGAAAAGGGGAGGGTTATAGTGCTGGTGGCAAAAGGCACTATGGATGAGGCATTCAGGTGGGTTGCCTTTCACAAGGAAAAGAAGATGAACTACAGCATCGGTAAGCTGAAGGAAAGCATGCCATATGAAATGGGCGTTCAGGCTGGTAAAAGGCAAGTTAATGAGCAGACTCTTGACAGGTTCACGAAAAAAACAACAATCTATGCGGATTCAAGGGAGCAGGGCTCCCAGGTTCTAAAGCAGCTGTCTGAAAGTGCGGAGATTATCCTTCAAAGGCTTGAGTCTGCTGATTATGTGTGCAGCAGCAGGGCTGGGATAGAGGTGAAGAAAACAGGGGATTTTGTTGACTCAATCATTGACGGAAGGCTCCTTACCCAGATGAAGGATTTGAGAAAAAGCTTTGAAAGGCCTGTAGTCATAATTGAAGGCGCAGAAGATATTTTCAGCATCAGGAATGTAAACGCAAATGCCATAAGGGGAATGCTGGCAACCATAGCAGTGAGCTACGGGATTCCTATATTGAGCTCAAAAAACGGGCTTGAAACAGCAGCGCTTATAATGGCAATTGCAAAGAGGGAGCAGGAAGATGGCAAAAATGATTTCACCCCGCATAAAGGCAAGCCATCATCTGTCAGGGAGCAGCAGGAGTACATTATCTCAAGCTTCCCTACAATAGGAACGGGCCTTGCAAAGCCTCTGCTGAGGGAATTCAGGACTGTAAGGAACATAGTCAACGCTTCTGAAGAAGAGCTTAAGAGGGTGGAGCTTATCGGTGACAAGAAAGCTCAGGAGATAAGGAGGGTTCTTGATTCAGAGTATGATGGATAAGCATTCGCAGGCTGTGTTTAAATCTTCATCTCGTGCAGCCTTTTAATTCTGGCCTGAAGCGGGGGATGGGTTGACAGGAGAGCTAAAAGGCCTCCTCCCCTGAATGGGTTGACAATGAAAAGGCTTGCAGTTGCCTCGCTGCCCATCCTTAATGGTTTTTTCTGTGACTCTGCCTCAAGCTTCTGGAGGGCTGAGGCAAGGCCTTTTGAATCCCTTATTGTCCTCGCGCCTGTTTCGTCTGCCAGGAACTCGCGGCTTCTTGATATGGCGAGCTGTATTATCAGCGCTATTATGGGGGTTAGTATGGCAAGAATCAGCAGCCCGAGTATGTTTCCCCTGCCGTCTTCATCCCTTCCTCCAAATATGGCTGTCCACTGCACAATATTGGCAAGGTAGCTTATTACGCCAGCTATTGTGGCTGCGATGGTTGTTATCAGAACATCCCTGTTTCTCACATGGCTTATCTCGTGCGAGATTACTCCCCTGAGCTCATCCTCGCTAAGCAATCCCATTATTCCCTGCGTGCAGGCAACAGCTGCGTGGCTCGGGCTTCTTCCTGTGGCAAATGCGTTTGCAGCCTGTGAAGGGATTATATAGACCCTGGGCTTGGGTATTTTTGCAGCCCTGGACACCTCGTCAACAATCTTGTGGAGCTTGGGGTATTCATTTTCTTCTGCAGGCTTGGCTCCATAAATTGCGAGCACTATCCTGTCAGAGAACCAGTACATCCCGAAATTCAGGGCGATTGAGAAAATCAATGCAACCAGCAGCCCTCCCTGCCCTCCAACAAAGTATCCGAACCCGAGTAGTATTCCTGTCAGTATCCCGAGCAGTATCACTGTCTTTATCTGGTTTCCAAGAGACATAAACAGGGCATATTTTACTGGTATAAAAATTTAGCGATAAAAATAGTCATATATCCCTTCTATCTGCCTGAGCTTTGTTTTCCTGAACAGGAAATTCCTGAATGAGTTATCTATTGCAACCCCCTGCATTTGGAGCCCTGAAGAAAGCCTGCTGTATAATTTCCTGCCTTCCCTGTCCAGGTCTGTAAGTATTGCTGCATCCGCAGCCTTTGCAGCAGCTTCGTCTATCACCAGGTACAGCGGCTTTGATATTGTAATGATATTCTTAACCCCGAGTTTTTCAAGGGCTATCTTGTCTTTTTTCCCCTCAACTATCACTACCCCGACATTTGAAAGCCGCCCTACCTGCTCATTCAGCAGCTGTCCAGCATCCTGTTTTGCCATAGGGTATCGCGTGCCATAACTATTATATAATATCATCCATACGCTGGCTCCATGATTGGAATAGGCACTGCCATAAGGCACTATAAGCGGGAGGATATCCAGGCAGAGATAATATATAGTGCCGAGTCTAAGGAGGCTGTGGCGAGGTTCGGCGACAGTTTCGGGCACAGGCCTGATGTGCTTAAATATCCTGGCGAGGTTCTTGAGCTTGCGCAGAGGGGCGCAACATCATTTCACGCCTCAGAGGAGCTTTGGAGCAATCCGTTAAGGCTCAGCACTATGATGGAGAAGGCTGAGGCAGATGATTTGAGGATTGGCTGGGACCTGGTGCTTGATGTTGACTGCGCATTGCTTGAGTATTCTAAGATTGCTGCAGATGAAATAGTCAGGAAACTGGATGCCTTGGGGTTGGAGTCAATAAGCGTGAAGTTCAGCGGAAATAAGGGGTTCCACATAGGCGTTCCATTCGGCTCATTTCCTCCTGAGATAAGCGGCAGGGAAACAAGGCTTCTTTTCCCTGATGCTGCAAGGTATGCTGCCGGATACATCAGGCATCTCATCAAGAGGAACGTCAAAAACAGGCTTATGGAGATGGAAAAAAACATCTCGCAGGTAATAGCCAGGACAGGAAAGCATCTGACTGAGGAATTCAGGATAAAGCACTCTGATACAGAGCAGCAGGTTCAGGATAAGATTTCAGGATACATAGAATCCTTCCTTAACATAGACACAGTATTGATATCCACGAGGCACCTTTACAGGATGCCTTACAGCCTGCATGAAAAGTCAGGGCTTGTTTCCCTCCCCATAAGCCCTAAGGGGATAATGGGGTTTGAAAAGCCGGATGCTGCTCCTGAAAATGTTTCTGTATCAGAATACAGGTTCCTGGACAGGGAAAAGGCAAGGCTGAATGATGCAAAGGAGCTTTTTGACCAGGCATATTGGTTCTACATGGAAAGCTCTGCTGCAAAAATAAGGCAGGCTCAGGAAGCGAGGAGCCAGAGATTTGATGCCCCGGAAGGCGCTGTATTGCAGGAGAATTGGCCGCCCTGCATACAGAAGATAATGCTTGGAATGGAAGACGGAAGGAAGCGAGCCCTGTTCATCCTGCTGAACTTCCTTTCAAGCGTTGGCTGGGAATACAAGGATATTGAAAGCTTGGTGAATGAATGGAATAGCAAGAACAAGCCCCCATTGGGCGGGCCGTATGTTGAGGGGCAGCTGATGTACCACAGGGAAAAACGGAAGAAGGCGCCGCCTCCAAACTGCAGCAACACAGGCTACTACTCTGACATGGGCATAAAATGCGACGAGTCTATCTGCAGCCGATGCAAAAACCCGGTAGTGTTTTCCAAGAGGAGGGGGAAACAGGGGTAAAAATTATATATTCTACAATTTAATCATTATTGTGGCAGAAGGTTTATTGAAGAATGTCAGGATAGGCAGCTGGGCTCTTTTTGACTTTGCAAATTCTTTGTATTCAATCAATATTCTCACATTGTATTTTGCATTATATTTTGTTAAGGACCTTGGAGGGAAGGAGATTTACATAAGCATGGCATACGCTGCTGCAAATCTTCTTCTCGTCCTTACTGCCCCGTGGCTTGGCGCCATATCAGACCATTATGGAAAAAAGAAGCCCTTCCTGATTTTTTTCACGATTTTGTGTGTTGTATTTACAGCACTCCTGGCCACCAGGAACCATGCTCTTGCCTTGTTTTCTTTTGCCCTGTCTGTATATGGATTTACTGCAGGAGCTGTTTTTTACGATTCACTTCTCTCTTCTGTGAGCAGTAAAAAAAACAGGGGAATGGTGTCTGGGATTGGCATGGCAACAAATTTTGCAGGTTTTGGAATAGGCATCTTTTTGATTGGGCTTTTTGTAAGCGGGAATAGGGCAAATGCATTTCTCCCTACATCGTTGTTTTTTCTTCTGTTTGCAATTCCATGCTTTCTTTTTGTAAGGGAAAATTCTCCTGTTCTAAGGAAGGGCACTTTTATTGCAATTGCCAAAGCCAATTTTCACAAATCTGTAAGGACGCTTAAGTCCCTCAGGGATTATCCTGGAATTTTCAGGCTTTTCATTGCCAGGTTTCTTTATAATGATGCTGCAAACACTTTCCAGATTTTTATTGCCCTTTATGCGGCAGTTATTATGGATATGCCTGACAATGATTTCAGGTTTTTTGCAGCTATTACGATGATAGCTGCCCTTGCAGGCTCCGTGGTTTCAGGAAGTATGATAGGCAGGATAGGTGCTAAAAAAATGCTTCAGGCAGGGTTGCTCCTTGGAATAGCTTCATTTGGGATAATCACTGTCATTAATGTTACAGACAGGTGGCTCATGTGGCCTGCTTGTTTCATTTTAGGCATTGCAGAAGGGTTTATTTATTCCAGTGAAAGGGTTCTTATGCTTGAGCTTTCTCCTGGTGGGAGGACTGGCGAATTCTTCGGAATTTATGGTATGGTAAGCAGGTTCTCTGCGATTACAGGGCCGCTAATGTGGGGCTTTGTCATTCTATTGTTTGAGGGTTTGGGCAAGATTGCTGCTTACAGGATTGCTATGGGGATTCTTCTGATAATAATAATGGCCTCTTTCTTTGTTCTAAGGCCGCTTCAGGAGGCAGGGCAAACCTTTATAAATAAGCCATAATTCTCGGATTTTACCAATAAGGTATCTAACAGAGCTGTTAGATATTATTAAGAGCCTGAAAAAGAATCCCGGATTGGAATCCAATCTGGCCCAAGCACCGGGCGTGTCTGGGTTTTCTCGGCATTGCGCCTTGTTCTAAGAAAGGGTTCTAGGAAAAGGCTTTTTACACCAGGATTATTGGCGTGTACAGATAGAAGTTGTTTTGTATGCAGGACTATGGCAACAACAAGAAACCCGAGGCATGGCAGCCTCCAATTTTGGCCGAGGAAAAAGGCTTCAAGGCCTTATAGCAGGGTTAGGCATTTCCCTAAAGTCAAGGATGCCCGGCTGCTTGGGTTTGCAGGCTATAAGGTTGGGATGACTCATGCATTGGTTATTGACAACAGGCCTGCTTCCCACACAAAGGGCAACGAGGTTTTCACTCCTGTTACTGTTGTTGAGTGCCCCCCGATTAAGGTCGCTTCAATCCGCTTCTACAAAAAAACCCCTTATGGCTTAAAGCTGGTTTCAGAATTCTTCGCAAAGGCTGATCCTGAGCTTTCTGCAAAGGTAAACCTGCCCAGGAAGGCAGACGAGTCAAAACTTGGGGAGTATGAAAGCAAGATTGATGATTTCTCGGAGATAAGGGTTAATGTTTATACACAGCCAAAGCTTGCAAGGGTTGGAAAAAAGAGGCCTGAGCTGTTTGAGCTCGCCATAGGCGGCAGTGTCAGGGAGCAATTCAATTATGCAAAGCAGGCTTTGGGAAAGGATATCAAAGTGCAGGACATTCTGAAAGAGGGGCAGCAGGTGGACATTTACGCAGTAACAAGGGGGAAGGGGTTTCAGGGCCCTGTCAAGAGATTTGGAGTTACATTGAGGCCGCACAAGTCAGAAAAGGGGAATAGGGGGCCGGGGAATCTCGGTCCGTGGACTGGGAACAGGAGCTGGACAGTTGCACATGCAGGCCAGATGGGATATCACAACAGGATGGAAAGGAATAAGTGGATAATCAGGATTTCTGAAGACCTGAATGGGATAAGGGTTGGCGGGGGATTTCCGCATTATGGGGATGTGAAAACAACATATCTGCTGCTCAAGGGCTCTGTTCAGGGCGCAAAAAAGAGGCTTGTAAAGATGATATGCGCCTCAAGGAAAAACAGGATTTTGCCTGAGCACGCCCCCCAGATAGCTTACTTAAGCCTGCAGTCAAAGCAGGGTGCATAGGATGAAACTTCCAATTATGGATGGGAATGTGAAAAAAGGCCAGATGGAGTTGCCGCCCCAGTTTTCAGAGCCTGTGAACCCAGGCATAATAAAAAGGGCTGTCATGGCGCTTCAGGCTAACAGGAGGCAACCGTATGGAGCATCGCCTGAAGCTGGAAAAAGGCAGTCTGCAAAGATATCCAGAAGACGGAGGAACTACAAGGGCTCTTATGGCATAGGCATATCAAGGGTTCCAAGGAAGACTATGAGCAGGAGGGGAAGAAGGTTTATATGGGCAGGCGCATTCGCCCCGGGAACAGTAGGCGGAAGGAGGGCACATCCCCCGAAGGCAGAAAAAATATGGGCTAAGAAAATAAACAAAAAGGAGAACCGAAAGGCGATAAGGTCTGCAATGGCAGCCACTTTAGATGTTCAGGTTGTGGCGGGAAGGGGACACAGGGCTCCGGAAGGCTATCCCTTCGCAATAACAAGCAGCATTGAGTCTTTGAAAAAAACAAGGGAAGTCATCAGCGCCCTCCTGTCAATGGGATTTGCAGGGGAGCTGGAAAGGACAAGGGAAAGGAAAATAAGGTCCGGGAAAGGCAAGAAAAGGGGTCGCAAGTACATCATAAAAAAGGGATTGCTGCTTGTAGTTTCAAAAAAATGCGACCTTGCAAAGTCAGCAAGAAACATAAGGGGAATTGATGTTGTTGAAGTGGACAAGGTGAATGCAGAGCTTTTGGCTCCTGGGGCCGCTCCTGGAAGAATTGCAGTATTCACTGAACTGGCAATTGAAAGGCTGGAAAAGGAAAAGCTGTTCATGTAGGCATTTTGAAAAATGGAACCATTCAAGGCAATAAAATATCCGCTCTCAACCGAGAAGGGCATAAGGCTTATGGAGGCTGAAAACAAGCTGATGTTTGTGATAGACAACAAGGCATCAAAAAGGGATGTCAAGGAGTCTGTTGAGAAGATATTCAAGGTGAAGGTTGAGAGCATCAGGACTTTTGTAACAAGCAAGGGCAAAAAAAGGGCCTACATAAAGCTGAAGCCTGAAACGCCGGCAATAGAGATAGCAACCCAACTGGGGTTGATGTAGTCGCATAAAATGGGAAAAAACCTGACTCAGCAGAAGCGTGGAAAGGGAAGCATTACCTACAGGTCGCCAAGCTTCAATTTCATAGGGGACGTAAAATACAGGCATATTCCATTGCAGAAGGAAACCGGAAGGGTGGTTGACATACTGCACTCAACAGGGCACACTGCCCCGATTGCAAAGGTAGTGTTCGGGCAGGAAGAAACCCTGCTTATAGCCCCTCACGGGATGAGAACAGGTGATTTTATAGAGCATGGAATTGAAGCTGATGTAAAAGAGGGTAATATATTGGCCCTGAAAAACATGCCTGAAGGAACGACAGTATTCAACATTGAAAGCAAGCCTGGTGATGGCGGGAAATTCGTAAGGTCTTCAGGCACATTCGCAAAGATACAGTCAAAAAACGGGGGCCTGATACAGGTAATGCTTCCCTCGCAGAAGGTAAGGGAATTCAGCCCGGAATGCAGGGCCTCTGTAGGCGTGGTTGCAGGCTCAGGAAGGACAGAAAAGCCGTTCCTGAAGGCAGGGAGAAAATGGCACAGGATGGATGTGAGGAACAAGCTCTATCCAAGCGTAAGCGCATTGGCAATGAATGCGGTTGACCATCCTTTCGGAGGCTCAAGAACATCAAAGAAAGGAAAAGTCACAATTGCCAGGAGGGATGCCCCTCCAGGGGCAAAGGTGGGCCTGATAAGGCCTAGGAGAACTGGAAGGAAGTAAAATGGCAAGGAAAGAATTCACGTTCAAGGGGAAAACATTGGAAGATCTCCAGAAAATGGGGCTTAAGGAATTTCAGGACCTGCTCACATCAAGGCAGAGAAGAAGCCTGAAGAGGGGGCTTACAGTGCAGCAGAAAAAAGTGATGGAAAGGGTAAAGGGAAACAAGCAGGTAATAAAGACACACTGCAGGGATATGATAATCCTTCCAGATATGGTCAATAAGACACTGCGCGTGCATAATGGGAAGGAGTTTGTAGCTGTCATTATAGTGCCTGAGATGATAGGCCACTATCTTGGGGAATTTGTTTTCACCAGAAAGAAAGTGTCTCATCACGCTCCGGGAATAGGGGCTACAAGGAGCAGCGCATCATTATCAGTCAAGTGATAAAATGGACTATAGATACTCAATAAAGGCGTCAGAGAAAATGGCAAAGGCCTCTGCCTTGTCATTGCCAGTCTCCATGAAGAAAACAGTGGAGATATGCAACATGATTAGGGGGAAAAACCTGCAGAGGGCCATCAGGACGCTGGGCATGGTTGTTGATGGAAAGCAGGCAGTTCCGTACAGGAGGTTCAACAAGGGCGGCACAGGCCACAGGAAGGGAATGGGCACAGGAAGGTATCCGATGAAGACTTGTGCAGAAATAATCAAGCTCCTGGAAAACGTCAGGGCGAATGCAGAGCAAAAGGGGCTTCAGGCACCGAATCTTGTGATAAGCCACATAAGGGCGAGCAAGGGGGCAAAAAGCTTCCATTATGGAAGGAAAAGGAGGCGGCTTTTGAAAAGAACGCACCTTGAAGTTGCTGTTGAGGAGGCTGAACAAGGAAAATCCTCACGAACTCCTGAAGAAAATGCAGGAATAAAGGGCAGGAAAAATGATTGAACGGGAATTCGTATCTCAAAGGATGAAGGAATACAGGATACAGGAATTCATATCTGAAAGCCTTAAGAACGTTGGCTTGAGCCACGCAAAGATGGTAAGGACGCCTCTCGGGGAAAAGATAACAGTATTCACCTCAAAGCCAGGCCTGGTTGTAGGAAGAAAGGGCCAGAACATAAGCAAGCTTACAAAAGCGCTCAAGAAAAAATTCAACCTGGACAATCCCCAGATAGAGCTAAGCGAGGTTCCTGACATAAATCTTGATGCGCAGGTTGTCGCTGAAAGGATAGCTGGGTCGCTTGAAAAATTCGGCTCAAAGAGATTCAAGGGAATAATGCACAAGACTATGGAAGACGCAATTAACGCTGGCGCGATGGGCATAGAGATAAAATTGTCAGGAAAGGTGCCTAGCGCAAGGGCCAGGAGCTGGAGGGTTTATGCAGGTTATCTGAAGAAGTGCGGGGACATAGCTGTTGAGCAGGTCCGCAAGGCGTATGGAACTGCGAAGCTGAAGTCAGGCGTGATAGGAATAAAGGTTGCAATAATGCCTCCAGGAGTTGTGCTGCCCGACCATATAGGAATACTTAAAGAGAAGATAGAGGTCATTGAAGAGGTTAAGGGGGAAAAGGAGCAGAAAGATGAAAAAGAAGGAGATAGCGACGCTGGGAAAGGAAGAGTCAAGGGCGAAACTGACTGAGCTCAGGAAGGAGCTTATGAAGAGCAACGCCCAGGTAGCTACAGGGACAGTTCCAAAAAGCCCTGGCCAGATACGGCAGGTTAAGAAAACAATAGCAAGGATATTGACTAATTTGAGTAGGAAGGAGGAAACAAAAAAAGGATGAACGAAATATGCCCACGGTGCGGGTTGCCAAAGCCCATCTGTGTTTGCGAATCGATAGCCAAGGAAAGCCAGCAGATAAGGGTTTACCTGGAAAACAAGAAATTCGGAAAAACAAGCACAATTGTTGAAGGCTTGAACACGAAGGAAATAGACATTAAGGAAGTTGCAAAGAGCCTTAAATCAGAGCTGGCGTGCGGCGGAACAGTCAAGGAAGGAAAAATAGAGCTTCAGGGAGATCACAAGAATAAGGTCAAGAAGCACCTTATTGCAATGGGATTCGCCCCAAGCACAATAGAATAATCCTGCTCAAAAGGGGAAAATCGCAAATGGAAAAGACAAAAACAGGCGAATCAGGGAAAGAGCCCGGAATAGGGATGGGCATTCCATTTCCTAAGGCTGCATGCAATGACATAAACTGCCCTTTCCACGGAACCTTGAAAGTGAGGGGGAAAACCTTTGCAGGCTCAATAGTCTCTGCAAAGATGAGGAAAACTGCTGGTTTCGCCCTTGAAAGAAGGGAGTTCATAAGGAAATACCAGAGATACGAGAAGAGGCTGACAAGCATTAAAGTTCATAACCCGGACTGCATATCTGCAAAAGAGGGTGATAAGGCGGTGATAATGGAATGCAGGCCGCTGAGCAAGACAAAAAAATTCGTAATTGTGAGAAAATACTAAAATGCAAGCGTTAAAAGGAAAGATAACCAGGCCAATAAACCACGGGAGCCTGATTCATACATGCGACAATTCTGGCGCAAAGATAATCAGGATAATCTCTGTAAAGGGCTCAAAGACAGTGAAGGGAAGGAAGCCCTCTTGCGGGGTTGGGGATTTGCTTCTGGCATCTGTAAGGAAGGGAAATCCTGAGATGAGGAAACAGGTGGTCTTTGCTGTTTTGGTAAGGCAAAAAAAGGAATACAGGAGAATTGACGGGATGAGAATAAAGTTTGAAGACAACGCAGCCGTAGTATTGAAGGATGACAAGGGCAACCCTAAGGGAACGATTTTCAAGGGACCGATTGCCAAGGAAGCAACAGAAAGGTGGCCTGGCGTAGCAAAGGTTGCAAATATCATAGTGTAGGTCAAAAATGAACAGGGAATTTTCATCAAGCTGGATTTCAAGCGGAAAAGCAGGAAAACAGAGGAAGTACAGGGCCAATGCCCCGCTGCACATCAAGAGGCGGTTTTTGTCAGCTCACCTTTCAAAAGAGCTGAAATCCAAGCTAAAGACACGCTCCATGGAGCTGAGAAAAGGGGACACTGCGAAAGTAATGCGGGGCCAGTTCAGGGGAAAAACAGGGAAAGTTGAGAGAATAATGGTAAAGGAAGAAAAAGCGCAGATAGCAGGCATTGAAAGGAAGAAGGAAGATGGCTCAAAATCATTCTACATGATTCACGCATCAAACCTGATGATAACCGAGCTTAACATGGATGACAAGAGGAGAATGAAATGAAGAAGCACATGAAAAGGCTGGCTGCCCCAAAATCCTGGAGGGTTGCGAGGAAAACTGCTAAGTTTGTGACAAGGCCGCTTCCAGGAAGCCACAAAAAGGAAAGGGGAATGCCCCTTAACATCATAATCAGGGACATATTAAAAATGGCTGGAACAGCCAAGGAAGCTAAAGCCATTATAAAGGGCAGGGAAATGTTTGTTGATGGAAAAAGAGTGAAAGAGGAAAAGTATCTTGTGGGGCTCATGGACACGCTCAGCATCCCTGAAACAGGGGACTCTTACAGGATGGTTATTGACGCAAGAGGGAAGCTTTCACTGATAAGGATTCCAGCAGCAGAATCTGGATTGAAGATTTGCAGGATAGACAGGAAAACTACAATAAAGAACGGAGTTATTCAGGTTGGGCTGCATGACGGAAGGGTGATGCTGGCTGAAAAGAAAGATGCCTACAGAACAGGGGACAGCATCCTGATGAAGCTTCCTGGTCAGGAAATGGTGGAGAGCATTCCCCTGGAGAAAAAATCATTGGTTTACCTTGTCGGGGGAAAGCACACTGGCTCTGTTGGAATGGTGGAGGACATTAGGGGAAAAACTCTTGCAATAAAGATTGGCGGAGAGGTTGTGG
Organism: Candidatus Woesearchaeota archaeon; assembly: GCA_016192945.1. Lineage (GTDB taxonomy): Archaea > Nanobdellota > Nanobdellia > Woesearchaeales > UBA10216 > JACPTE01. Next base: position 15,921 of record JACPTE010000034.1, on the reverse strand, counting down.
AAACAATGAGGAAATTTGCATTTGCCATTGGAAAGGAAAAACCAGAGGTAAGCATAAAGGAGTAAAATGGTTGGTATACGGATAGAAAAGCTGACGCTGAACATTGGAACAGGAAAGGAGCAGGATAAGCTTGAGAAAGGCATGAAGCTGCTGAAGAACATCACAGGGCTTGACCCAATAAAAACTACATCAAAGAAGAGAATCCCTAACTGGGGCCTGAGGCTTGGGCTTCCTATTGGCTGCAAGCTTACGATAAGGAAGTCTCCTGCAATTGAACTGATAAAGAGATTGCTTCAGGCAAAGGATAACCTGCTTGAAGAAAGCCAGTTTGATGGTGAGGGGAGCGTCTCATTCGGGATACACGAGTACATTGACATACCAGGCGTAAACTACGACCCGAAGATAGGCATCATGGGGCTGCAGGCCACAATAACGATGGAAAGGCAGGGATACAGGATTAAAAGGCGCAAGAATCAGAAGAGGAGCATACCTGCAAGGCACAGGGTAAAAAAAGATGAGGCGATTGCATTTATGAAAAAGGAATTCAATACATCAATAGGTGGGAAGGAATGACTGTAAGCAGTTATAAAAAGGCGTTGAAGCAGATAAAGGGAAAGCCTATAAAGCTGGCGAGGTTCTTGAAGAACAACAAGCCCAAGGAGAGGGAGTTCGGAAGGGGCATCAAGAATTGCGTGAGGTGCGGCAACACGAGGGGGCACATAAGCAAGTATGGCTTGCACGTGTGCAGGAGATGCTTCAGGGAGATAGCTACAAAAGTGGGGTTCAAGAAATACACCTAAAATGCTAAACAACACGTTATCAAATGCTCTGTCAAAAGTGCTTAACTGCCAAAAGGCAGGAAAAGGCTCTTGTGAGATTATGCCAACATCAAAAACAATACGTGAAGTGCTGAGGATAATGGCAGAGAACGGGTATGTTGGTGATGTTGCTGAGAAGAAGGAAAGCAGGGGCTCAAGATTCACTGTTCAGCTAATCGGGACAATAAACAAGTGCGGGGCCATAATGCCCAGGTTTCCTGTGAAAAAGGGGGATTTTGAGAGGTTTGAAAAAACATACCTTCCGGCAAAGGATTTCGGCCTTATAATAGTCTCAACCCAGAAAGGATTGATGACCCACAAGGAGGCAAAGAAGCAGGGCATAGGAGGGCGCCTTGTATCATACTGCTACTGAGATGGAAAATAAAAATCAGGTTGATAGGATAGAGCTGCCAGAAAATGTCAGCGCAGATTATAATTCCTCGTTCCTTTCAATGAAAGGCCCGAAAGGTGAGCTGCGCAAGAAAATACCAGCCACCGGGCTTAAGATAGGCGTGGAAGGCGCCTCCATCCTGATTGAAAGCTCAAAAGGCAACAAGAGGTCCAGGAAGGCCATAGGCTCATTGAAGGCTCACATCAGGAATTACATAAAAGGGGTTACTGAAGGGCACTTGTACAGGATGAAAATCTGCTCAGGCCACTTTCCAATGAGTGTAGCTGTTGCAGGAAACGAATTTGTTGTAAAGAATTTTTTCGGGGAGAAATACCCCAGGAAGATTAAGATATGCCCTGAAGTGAAGGTAAAGATAGATGGGCAGGAAGTTGTCATAGAATCTGTAAACAAGGAGGCAGCATCCCAATTTGCAGCATCAGTTGAAACAATGACGCGGAGAAACAATTTTGACCGGAGAGTGTTCATGGACGGCATATACATAACCAGCAAGGATGGGAAGGAGATAAGATGACAGCCAGGCTTCTTGAGGTAAGAAAGGGCATCAAGTCAAAAAAGCCTGTTTTCCTGATACAGGATTTTCACAGGAGAAAAGAGCTTCCAAGGAAATGGAGGAGGCCCAGGGGCATCCACTCAAAAATGAGGATGAGGAAAGCAGGCCATCCAAGGCATGTTGAAATAGGATACGGCTCCCCAAAGCTGGTAAGGCACTTAGACAGGAATGGGAAGCGAAGGGTTTTAGTTTCAAACACCGGGCAGATTGGCATGATTAAGGTGGAAAGCGAGGTTGCAGTTATAAGCCACGGCGTCGGAATAAGGAAGAGGCTTGAAATCCTGAAGGCAGCAGAGCAGAAGGGCGTAAAAGTGGTTAATTCAAAGCAGGATGCCCTCATAAAAAAGCTTGATTCAAGAAAATTGGCAAGGCAGAAAGCTGAAAAAGAGAAGCTTGAGAAGAAGAAAGCCATCAGGGAAAAGCCGCAGGCAATTAAGCGGGATGAAAAGGAACAGCATCCTGAAAAGTCAGAAGAGGAAAGGGCTATGGAAGAAAAGAGGGAAAAAGACAGGCTGCTCACAAAGAGGGAAATATGATGCTCCAGAAGAGGCTTGCTTCAGGAATAATGAAATGCTCGCCTAAAAGGGTTAAGCTTGACACATCAAGGCTTGCTGACATAAAGGAAGCAATCACTAATTCAGATGTCAGGCAGCTTATCAGCGAGGGTGTAATCAAAAAAATTCCTGCAAGGGGGATATCCAGGGCAAGGGTAAGGGAGAATATGCGCCAAAGAAGGAAGGGAAGGCATAAGGGTCCTGGAAGCAGGAAGGGAAAGCCTACATCAAGGCTCCCGTCAAAAAAGGCGTGGATGAGCCGCATAAGGCTCCAGAGGAGATTCCTTATGGAAATAAGGGCAAAGTCCCTTGTATCCGGCCAGACATTCAAGGATCTCTACAAAAAGGCAAAAGGCGGGTTTTTCAGGAACAAGAGGCACATCAAGCTGTATATCAATGAGCAAAAGCTGTTTATAGAAAAACAAAAATGAAAAACACAAGGTACGCAACCCAATTCAGGAGGAAAAGGGAAGGGAAGACTGACTACAAAAAAAGGGCATGCCTGCTCCTTTCGGGAAGGCCGAGAGTCATAATAAGAAAGACCTTGAAAAGGATGATAGTGCAGATAGCAACCCCGGGCAGCAATGGTGACATTCTTCTGTTAAGCGCATATTCAAGCTCCTTGAAAAAATACGGGTGGAGCCACGGCGCCAACATATCCACATCATACCTGACAGGCTATATGGCAGGGATAGCTGCCAGGAAGAAGGGAATTAATGAAGGCGTGCTGGACATAGGCAGCAGCGTCCATTCAAAAGGCGGAAGGATTTATGCAGCCCTGAAGGGGCTTGTTGATGCAGGGGTTGCAATTAACCATGACCCATCAGTTTTCCCGGTGGAGGAACGCCTCACTGGAAAGCACATAAAGGCTTCAGGCATATCTGATGACATTGCATCTGTGAAAACAAAACTGATGCAGGGGAATGAATAAAATGGACAAGAAAGAAGAAGCTGAAACAGAGATACTCGTAACGCCTGTTGAGGAGGAGAAGATAGCTGAAGTATCCAAAAAATCTTTCGCCTCAGAAAAATGGGTTCCAAAAACAGGGATGGGCAAGAAGGTAAAGGACGGCAGGATAGCAAGCATAGATGAGATAATAGACTCTGGCGAGAGGATACTTGAGCCTGAGATAGTTGATGCGCTGCTTGACAACCTGTCTGCAGAACTGATGATGATAGGGCAGGCCAAGGGAAAATTCGGAGGGGGCCAGAGAAGGGTTTTCAAGCAGACTCAGAAAAAGACAAAGGAGGGCAACAAGCCCAGCTTTTCAACGTGCGTTGTCGTAGGGAACAAGAACGGCTTTGTGGGAATAGGGTATGGAAAAAGCAGGGAAACAGTGCCTGCCAGGGAGAAGGCAATAAGGAATGCAAAGCTGAAAGTTATTAAGATAAGGCGCGGGTGCGGGAGCTGGCAGTGCGGATGCAAGGAGCCCCATAGCATACCATTCAAGGTCGTTGGGAAATGCGGCTCTGTAAAGCTTATGCTGATGCCTGCTCCAAAGGGAACCGGGCTTGTTGTCCAGGGAGAGTGCCAGAAGATTCTTGAAATCGCCGGAATAAGGGATGTATGGTCAAAAACAATTGGGCAGACAAGGACTACAAACAATCTCATAAAGGCATGTGAAAGCGCCCTTTCAAAATTGGTTTCTACAAAGCTTCCTGAAAAGTATGTTGAATCTCTTGGGGCTGTAGAAGGGCATCGTGCTGTGGCATAAAAATGAAAAAGATAGCAATAATCAGGGTAAGGGGGCCGGTCAACGCCAGCAGCGAAATAAACGATACGTTTCGCATGCTGAAGCTTTACAGGAGGAATTACTGCACGATAATTGACAGCAAGCCAGAATCATTGGGAATGCTTAAAAAGGTAAAGGACTATGTTGCCTGGGGGGAACTGGAACCTGGATTTGCGGAGAAGCTCCCGAAATCAGGGTTCATCAAGCTGAGGCATGTTGGAAGGTTCAAGAGGCTGGGCATGAGCAAAAGGAAGAACAGGAACACAGGAAACCAGAAGGAAGCAATCCAGAAAATACTCATCAGGTCAATAGGGCTTTAAAATGACTGTAAACCGAAGGAAAAAATCATCAAGGATGAGGGGCTCGCATACACACGGATGGGGCTCCATGAAGAAGCACAGGGGCTCTGGCCATAAGGGCGGCTCAGGCATGGCTGGGACAGGCAAGAGGGCTGACAGCAAAAAGCCGTCCATATGGAAAAAGGACTACTTTGGAAGGGGTGGATTCAGAACCCATAATAAGCCAGAGGTAGTTCCAGTGAACGTGTCTTATGTAGAGCAGCATCTTGAGAAGTTCAATGCAAAAGAAGAAGGCGGAAAGTATATAATAGACCTCAATCAGGCTGGTTACAATAAGCTCCTTGGAACTGGGAAAGTTACAAGGAAGATGGTCATAACAGTTGAGTCAGCCTCTGCAAGGGCGGCTGAGTCTGTCAAGGCTGCAGGAGGCGAAGTGATTGCTCAAAAAACCGCCAGTAAATGAATGAACTAAAGAGCGCAAGATTATGTCATTATACAAGAGAATAATATTTAATCTTCCTGAAGTGGCAAAGCCGCTTGAGAAGAAGCTTTCGTTCAAGGAGAAGCTCAAGTGGACATTGATAATCCTGGTGGTTTTTTTTGCACTGGGCCTCGTGCCTTTGTACGGGCTTGGAAAGAATGGCCTCTCCCAGTTTGAGTTTCTGTCAATAATCCTTGGTGCAGAATTCGGTTCAGTGATATCATTGGGTATAGGGCCCCTGGTCACAGCATCAATCCTTCTGCAGCTGCTTAACGGTGCTGGCGTGCTGAAATTTGACCTGACCACTCAAGAGGGCAAGAAAGAGTTCCAGGGCCTCCAGAAGCTTATGTCCATCATATTTGTGTTTTTTGAGGCTGTGGTCTATGTGCTTACAGGGGGACTGGCTCCTGCCTCAGGCATAAGCCCTCTGATAATAATATTCCAGCTGTTCCTTGGAGGGATACTGATAATGTTCATGGATGAGGTGGTTTCCAAATGGGGGTTTGGCTCTGGAATAAGCCTTTTCATAGCAGCAGGGGTTTCAAAGACGCTGGTAGTAAGGCTCATAAGCCCCATGACAACAGCAGGCCAGCTTTTTTTTGATTCCCGTTCAGGAGGAGTCCCTGTAGGCGCCATACCTGGGATAATATTCCAGCTTCAGCAGGGAAACCTGCAGGATGTGATGCTCAACATCTCAGAAATAGCGGCTACAGTCCTCATATTTGTGATAGCTGTTTACGCCCAGTCAATGAAGGTTGAGATTCCCTTATCTTTTGGAAGGATAAGAGGGCACGGTATCAGATGGCCGCTTTCATTCATCTACACCAGCAACATACCGGTAATACTTGTTGCAGCGCTTCTGGCAAATGTGCAGCTTTTTGCAAGGCTGCTTGAAAATGTAAGCCTTCCATTGCTGGGAAGGGCTGCATTAGGGACTTTCGCAGGCTCTACGCCTGATTCAGGCATTATCCTGTGGTTATATCCCCCCAGGTTGATTTCGCTCATAATACGGGGAAATTTGAGCTTTCTGGATATTGCGCATGCAGTTGCATATATCCTGTTTTTCATAGCAGGCTCAATAATTTTCTCAATATTCTGGATGAGGACTGCCGGAATGGATGCCAGAAGCCAGGCTAAGCAGATGGTGAACTCAGGCTTGCAGATACCTGGTTTCAGGCGGGATGAAAGAGTGCTTGAAAGCCTCCTCAACAGGTACATAACTCCGCTTACTGTAATGGGCGCGATTACTGTAGGATTCCTGAGCGCTTCTGCAGACATATCCGGTGCGCTTACAAGCGGCACAGGCCTGCTCTTGACAGTGATGATAATCTACAAGCTTTACGAGGACATAGCCAAGCAGCACGCCATGGATATGAATCCGTTGTTCAGGAAGTTCATGGGTGAATAAATGTTGTTTCAGTTCTTTTCAATAAGCCCGATGCTTTCAATAGCAGTAGTATCTCTGGCAGTTTCTTTTGTAATTACGCTAATCTACAGGTTCACAACAGACCAGAAAAAGATGAAAGACCTGAAGAATGACATAACCAATCTCAGGGCTGAGATGAAGGCAGCCAAGGACCCTAAAAAGATGGGGGATGTAAACCGCAGGCTTATGGAAAGGACAATGGACCAGTTCAGGCTTTCCATGAAGCCAATGCTGATAACAATGATACCCGCCCTGATAATCCTTGGATGGATGCAGGCCAACCTTGCATACCAGCAGATAGCTCCTGATGTGGAATTCACAACAACTGCTTTCTTTGAGAAAGGCGCGACAGGGGAGATTGAGCTTGAGGCAACGGATGGTGTTCAGATTCTTAACAGCTCAAAGCAGAAGGTTGAAGATAAAGTAGTATGGAGCTTGAAGGGGAAGGAAGGGGACTACGAACTTGCATACAATTACAACAGCGAGCATTACAGCAGGGAAATAGCAATAACCAAAATCTGGGCATACAAGGACCCTGTCCTGGAAAAGGAAAAGAGCTTCTTGGGAATCAACACAGGAGACAGGTATCCCATAAAAAGCGACAGCATGCTCAGGGAAATCCGGATAGGCAACAAGCCTCTTCATCCGTTTGGTGAGATAAGCATATTCGGGTGGACTCCAGGATGGCTTGCAGCATACATAATGCTCTCTCTTTTATTCAGCATGGCCCTGAGGTCGCTGCTGAAAGTGTATTAGGAGTGCCACCAAAAAGCTTTTTAAACCAACCGATTTTCACTTAAAACATGAGGCCGTCAAAGCAGAAATCCAGGACTTTCAGGAGGTCCCAGAAGAGGACTCCTGGTGGAAGGACTGTGAGGGCTTATGCTCTCAGGCTTCCAAAAAAGTTATGCTGCTCTGGATGCGGAAGCGAGCTGATGGGAATCCCAAGGCTAAGGCCGTCAAGGCTTGCATCAACCCCGAAGACAAAGAAGAGGCCTGAGAGGCCTTATGGTGGGGTTCTGTGCAGCAGATGTTCCAGAAAGAGGATTACAGAGGCTGCAAGAATATGATTGAGCTTGGCAGGGTCTGTGTGAAAACAGCAGGCAGGGATGCCGGGAAGAAGGGAGCTGTGATTGACCTTATTAATGACAACTATGCAGTTATTGATGGGGATCTCAGGAGGAAGAAGTGCAACATAAGGCATCTTGAGCCCTTGGACATCTCAATAAAGATAAACCGCAATGCAACACATGAGGAAGTCAAGTCTGAACTTGCGAAGCACGGGATAATCGTCAAATAATTCTACATTTTCTGCCTTTTTCCAGCCTTTTCATCAGTCTCGTACAAATCAGATATGTTAATCTCAACTGCTGAAACAGGCATCTCAATGCCCCAGTTTGAAAGGACGGCAGGATTTATTTCCCCGAAAATGCCAACTTCCCTTCCTGCAACTATCAGGGAGGCAGACCTTCCTTTTATGAATGATTTGTGCTCCTTTTCCGTTATGGAATACTTTATCCCGAGCTGCCTCATCAAAAGCTCAACAGCTTGCTTTGACTCTGTGTAATCGGCAGTTGAATGGGATGACATGAGGGCCATCTTTTCGTAATCGCTTATTTTGTTCCCGCTTCTCACTGTAACCAGCCCCTGCTCAAACACTTTCTGGGGGAAATCAACATGCTTGTTTTTTGAAAGCATTTCCAGGAGTATTGGGGAGAGCCAGCTTCTAATGGCTGAAAACAGCTCTGACATCGGGTTTTCTATTTCAACAGTGCCCGTATCAGGGCTGTTCATTTTAGTGTATAGCGTGTTTTTATTTGAGAGTATTGGGCTCATCACTTCCTGATACCCTATTCCTATGGCAAGCTCCCTTATCCTGTCAATGAAATCCACTATAGGCAGCTTCTGGCCGATTGTGTAGCTCTCCAGTTCCTGAGGCAGGATATTTCCAAACCCGTAGATTATTGCAATGTCCTCTATTACGTCAAACGGGTGCATTATATCTTCCCTGTAAGGCGGGATGGTTATGGTGTAGTTGTTGAATCCGAATCCTGCTCTCTCAGCAAGCTCCCTGATTTCAGGCTCCTTCAGCTTCAGACCAAGCAGGCCTTCCACATCTTTTCTGCTTATCCTGATTTTTTTAGTGGCTGGTGATGGAGAGGAAACATTTCTTTCAGGGTAGCTTATTTTGACTGAAAAGAGCTCAAATCCCCTTTCAGAGAGTGCGTATGCAAATATGTTGGTGGCAAGCATGATTGCCTGCTCATCAGTTCCTGTGATCTCAAAAAAGATGTCAGAATCCCCTGTTTCGAGTTTTCCTATGAAGTCTGAGTTTATTATTGGAGGGAAGCTCAGCACATCCCCCTTGTCATCAACCAGCAAGGGATATTTTTTGAGCCCATCAAGAATCCACTTGTATTCCCTGCCCTTGGGATGCTCTTCCAGAATCTGTGCGAGGCTGAGCTTTTTTTGCATTCCTAACGGAACAAAGCTGGCTGAAGAAGGCTCAACTGCTTTGTAGTGTACAGGGAATTTTATCCGCTTGTATGAATAAAGCCCTATTGATGCCTTCTGGCGTTTTCTTCCATATCCGTCGCAAAACTTTTCCTGGAGCTGGACCAGCTGCTTTAGCAGGGTGTCATCAATTTTCCTGCCCTTTGCCACAAAAGCAGCTATGTAAGGCCTGACCCCGACAGCGGTTTTATCAACCCTGACTTCATAATTGCCATTAATGATTTTTATTTTTGGGATTCCCTTCTGAATCCTGAGCACTCCCCTGAGAAGCCTTGCTATGCCCTCAACGCTCCATAGATATGGGAGATTCGTGTCGTCAAGCTCTATAGAAACCTCATCTGTTGACTTGTCATAACCTGAGAAATCTCCCTTGCAGTAGTGTGCCAGCTCGGCAAGGGATTCTGGAGTGATGCTTTTTCCTACCAGCCTGTTCAAGTCCTTCAGTGAAAAGCTTATTGTTGGAATCTAAACCACCTTTATTGTCCTTAAAAATTCAAGGTCGTGGCTGAACAGCTGCCTGATGTCCTTGAGCCCAAGCTTGAACATGGCAACCCTTTCAACGCCTATTCCCCATGCTATAACTGGCACTTTGACTCCCAGCGGGTTTGTCATTTCAGGCCTGAAAATCCCGCTCCCGCCAAGCTCAATCCAGCCCATTTCAGGGTGCTTTGCATAAAGTGCGGCAGATGGCTCTGTGAAAGGGAAATAGGCTGGAACTACCTTTATTTTGTCAGTGTCAGCGAATTCCCGTGCAAACATCTTCAGCAGCCCTATAAGGTGCCTTAGGTTAATCCCCTCTTCAACTACAAAGCCGCCTATCTGGTTGAAGTCTGCGAGGTGCGTTGAGTCAATTACATCATACCTGAAGCATCTTACCATCTGAAAGTATTTTCCGGGTATATTGAGGCTTGGGAGGGACAGCGTCCTTGGTGAGATTGATGTGTCCTGTGACCTGAGGACGTGCCTGTGCGTCCTTTTGACATCAAAATCATAGCGCCATCCTGTGCTGCCTGAAATCCCGAGCTCATGCGCATATTTCACTTTCATCACAAACTCACTTGGAAGCGAATCAGAGTATTTTGGCTCTTTGACGTAATATGCGTCATGGATGTCTCTTGCAGAGTGGAACTGCGGCATGTACAGGGCGTCCATGTTCCAGAACTCTGTCTCAACTATCGGGCCTGTCATCTCTGTAAATCCTAGTGATATGAATTTCTCCCTTACATTCTCAAGGAACCTCCTGTAGTGCTGCTTTCTCCCACCGGTTATCCTTGGGACTGGCGCCAGAAGGTCATACCTCCTGAAATCCCTGCCCTTCCATGCCCCTGATTTCAGGATTTCTGGTGTTAAGCGGTCAACTATGTCTGTTTTTATGCCTCTCCTTAGGATATCCCTCCCTAATGCAGTAATGCTAACCGCAGTGTCTTTCAGCAAGGATACCTTCACGATGTTCTTCCTTGATTTCAACCCACCAAGGGAATTTTTTTCAGGAATGGACAATTGTGAAACATCAACTGGAAACTCTTTTTTGAGGAAGCTTTCAGATTCAAACCCTGCATGTTCAAGCTTTTTCCAGTGCTCAGTCAGGGCAATCGTTATCTCCCTGTCTTTTTTCACCTCAACAGCATTAAGCCTCTTCAGAATCCCTATGCAGATATTGAACTCGTCATCTGAAAGCCTGGCGCTTTTTTTTATTTCTGACAGCTTTGCTTTTCCTGTGGCTTTCAGGCATTCATAGAACCTTCTTTCAGGCATAAGCTCCTTCAGGTATCTCTGCCCATTGGAATCAAGCTCCACAACCTCTTTAAAGCTCTCGTTGACATCAACCAGTCGCTTGCTCCTGAGCCATTGCACCGCTCTGTTTACTTCTGTTTCAGAAAGCCCGGAGTCCTTCACTATCCTGCTGACATTGCTGTTTTTATCAACTAAAGGCAGTATTTTCCTTTCCAATGGATGCAGGGATGAAATGACTTTATCAAGGTCTTCAGCCATGAGGCTGTAGCGGAAAATGAGCTTATTTAAAGGTATCGCATTAAAACTTCATTGGGTAAGAGGGTGCCCTTAGCCTTGGGCGAATGCTGTCCAGAATGCTGGTTTTCCCAATATCCCTGTTCCCGTTTATGTTGATAAGATACAAGCTGCCTACAGGCCCGTATCTTCCGAATAAGTCATATATTGCTCCCCCGAGAACCAGTTTTCCCTGCTCAACTTTGGTTCTCAGCTCGCCTATCTCAAGCATGCAGGCTATCTGGAAGTGGACATTGGCTGCAGCATGCCTCGGCAGGAATTGGTGCTCATCATTCCCTATTATATGGGCTGCGTTGGAAAAAAACATGGACATTGGTGCCAGCTCTTCACTTATCGCATCCTCTCCTTCAGAATGAATGTATGCCTTTCTTAACCCCTTTGCCTTCTCTAATGTTTTTGAAACAATGGCGTCAAAATCGTTTCCAGCAGATTCCGGATTTAAGCTCCTTGAGGAATTGTATGCTGCAGCAACAGCGCCGCAATTCAAATGGCCTATTACCATTGCAAGCTTGATTGAATCCAGGTGGCTTATTGGGTAATCCACAGAGCCGATGGAGCCTATCGCCTGGTTGCCTATGTTCCTTGTGACAAACATGTGGTTGGCAGGGTTGGCAACAAGCAAGGATGAATCCATCCTTGAATCGCTGCAGAAAAGCGAATAGATTTTGGGCATTTGCTTCTCTGGAGCTGCTACACTCTTATTCACTGCATTATTCAGTTTAAGAAAATTTTCAAGCAATGAAAGAGTTTCTTTATCATCATGGGCTGGCATGGAAAAACAGTGAATATGGCTTTCTTAAATAATTAACGATTAAAGCTTCTTGGCAACATCTGCAGCTGGCTTCATGTCATCCCAGTTCTGGTTGAAGAGGTTTTCAAGGGCTGATGCGAAGAATGGGGTGTTCACCCATATACCGACATCATAAGTTGGGTGAACGTCATTGTCATCCATCACCATGAACATCAGCTCTTTCCCGTCAATTATGCAGAATCTTGCCTTGCCGTCTGTGTGCCTGATTTCTGCAACATCTGCGATGTCATTAATCACGCTTTTTGTGTCTTTCGTTATGGGGGCGGCTATCCTTATCTTAACGCCCCTCTTCTTCACTTTCTCCAGGGTTGGCTTGAGTCCTTCAATTTTCCTCATCAGGCCCTGGGATGTTGTCATTATTGTAACCGATTTCTCTGCGTTCTTTATCATGAGGTCTAAGTGATTATAGAGGTTATGCCTTCCCTTGAGCGAGCCTGACAGGTCTGTTGGCTCTACCAGCTCCAGGCCCTGCGTGTGCAGTGACTTGAGTTCGTTGAGCACTTCTGTGTTCTTCAGGTCCTCAAGCCTTTTTATTTTGCGCTCGGCCTCGCTCCTCATGTGCTTCTTGACGCGCTCAACAACATCCTGAGGCGGGATTGCGAGGTATTTTATCGGCTTGCCGAATTTCATCACGACAAACCCCTTCTTCTCAAGGCTTTCAAGGACATCATAGCTCCTTGACCTGGGGACATTGGCTATGTCAGAAAGCTCCCCTGCAGTTGAAACCCCTCTTGAAAGAAGCGCAGTCCAAATCTTGACCTCGTAAAGGTTTAAGGAAAAGTATGTTCTTAACTTGCTTAAAAATTCCTCCTTGACAATCATAGATAAGCCTCCTAAGGGAATGATAACACATATGCACTACACAATAGTAATACCACCAAACACCTGCTAGTATTTAAATTTTGCTTTTTGGGTTTGCTGGAGTTTTTGGCAAAATTTATAAAATTATCAGGAGAATGAATGATTATGGAAGAGGAAATCTTCAGGAAAAGCCCTCCAGAGCTGAAAAAAGCCCCAAACCTCCAGGATTATGAGCTGATGTACGGGAATTTCAGCCAGGATTTCATGGAAAAGGAGCTTGATTACTGGGAAGGCAAGGTCAATGCAGCGTATAACGCCATAGACAGGCATGCAGCAGGGTGGAGGAAAAACAAGATAGCCCTGCACTGGGCTGGGGAAAGGGAAACCGCGGATTTCACTTTCCTGGACCTTAAGGAGGAATCTGACAGGTTCGCAAACCTGCTTGTAAAATGCGGGGTAAGGAAGGGAGACAGGGTGTTCATCTTTCTTCCAAGGGTTCCGGAGCTTTACATCAGCTTTATAGGGATACTCAAGACAGGGGCGATAGCAGGCACTATGTTCTCTGCATTCGGCCCTTCTGCTATAAAGGACAGGCTCAAGGACAGCGGCGCAAAATGCCTAATCACTAATTCTGAATTGAAGAAGAGGGTTGACTCTGTTATGGGTGAGCTTCCTGAACTGAAGACAGTGATAGTGACTGATTCAGTCCATTCAGGAGATGGTGTTGTCAGCTACTCTGAAGCTGAAAAGATGCCTGCTTCATACGAAATTGCAAGGATGGAGCCTGATGATTATGCATTCATGCTTTACACTTCAGGAACAACAGGAAAGCCGAAAGGGGTCATGCACTGCCACAAGGCAGTTATTCATGAGCACATAACAGCCAAATGGGTGCTGGACATACAGGATGATGATGTTTACTGGTGCACTGCAGATCCCGGGTGGGTGACTGGGATAGCATATGAGATTCTGGGCACATGGAGCAACGGGGCGACATCAGTTATTTATGAAGGAAGGTTTGACCCTGAAAAATGGTACAGCATAATAGAAAAATACAAGGTAAATGTATGGTATACTGCCCCTACAGCAATCAGGATGCTGATGCAGGCAGGCGATGCCTACAAGAAATGCAATATTGGCAGCTTAAGGCACTTGTGCAGTGTTGGGGAGCCGCTCAACCCCGAGGCAATAAGGTGGGGCTTGAAGGCTTTTGGGCTTCCCTTCCATGACAACTGGTGGCAGACAGAAACAGGGGGAATCCTCATAGCAAATTATCCTGTGCTGGACATAAAGCTTGGCTCAATGGGAAAGCCATTCCCAGGGGTTACTGCCGCGATAGTGGATGATGAAGGCAGGATTCTTCCGCAAGGAGCTGAGGGCAATCTCGCGATAAAGCCAGGATGGCCCTCTATGATGAAGGCAATATGGAATAACCTTCCGAAATACAATGAGTATTTCAGGAACGGATGGTACATCTCAGGTGACAGGGCAAGAGTTGACAAGGATGGCTATTTCTGGTTTATTGGAAGGGCTGATGATGTTATAAAGACCGCTGGAGAGCGTGTTGGCCCTTTTGAGGTTGAATCAGCCCTTATAGAGCACAGGGCAATAGCAGAGGCAGGGGTCATAGGAAAGCCAGATGCTTTAAGGGGTGAGATAATCAAGGCATTTGTAAAGCTGAGGCCTGGCTTCAGCCCGTCTGCAGAGCTGGAAAGCGAGATAAAGGACTACATAAAGGTAAAACTTGCAGGCCACGCATATCCGAGAGAGATTGCATTCGTAGATTCCCTGCCAAAGACAAGAAGCGGCAAGATAATGAGGCGTGTCCTGAAAGCAAGGGAACTTGGATTGCCTGTAGGAGACTTGTCAACGCTTGAGGAATATTGAACTTAATCTTTTACATTATCCAATTCATTTTTGTTACACTAGAATAAATTAAGATTAAAAGTACTATAACAGCTGCACCTAGAACTATTCCATTTACTGCTTTCCCCAAGCCGCCCAATTCACGATTAGAACCATATTTCAAAATAGCAATGATGCCTGAAATTATTGCAATTACAGGCAAGAGAAATAAAATTAAAGATATAAGAGCACTAATAATGACCACCAACAAACTAACAAATAACATATCCTGAGCTAAGTGTTGTGAACGGTTAATGAACTCAATCATAAAAACTAAAGAAAGTGAAAAAAATGGAAGAAGAGGAATCGAAAACAAGCTTAAAATTCCTGAAATTAGAGAAATCCATGCATACGCATTGCCTTGTTGAGTATCTTTTTTAGTCTTAAGCATCCAACCATAATTTATAGGCAAGGTTAAAAACATTTGCATCTGGATTACTGGGTATAAGACGCTTTAGGTCTTACTCGCTTTTTAAATTTTGTTGCAAAAGAAATATAAAGCTTGTGGCAGTACTCGGATTTTATGCTAAGGACGCACACGTGCGGTGATTTGAGCGCTAAGTTTGCTGGAAAAAAGGCAGTGTTATGCGGCTGGGCTCATTCCAGAAGGGACCATGGGGGAGTTATATTTATAGACTTGAGGGACAGGTATGGGCTTACGCAGATAGTATGCGACCCATCCCATAATAAGAAAGCCCATGAAGAGGCTGAGCATATTGGAAGGGAGTTTGTGCTGAGGGCTGAGGGAAGCGTGAGGAAAAGGCTTGAGGGAATGGCAAACCCTAACATGAAAACAGGTGAGATAGAGCTTATAGTTGATAAGATTGAGATTCTGAACCGCTCAGAAACGCCGCCGATAGAGATTGATGACAGCATAACTGCCAGTGAGGAGGCAAGGCTGAAGTACAGGTATCTTGACTTGAGGCGGCCTGTAATGCAGGGCAGGCTTATGTTCAGGTTCAGGGTTGCTGAGGCTGTGAGGGAATTCTTTTCAAAGAATGATTTCATTGAGGTTGAAACGCCGCTTCTTATCAGGTCAACCCCTGAGGGTGCAAGGGATTATGTTGTGCCGTCAAGGATTCATCCAAGGGAGTTCTATGCCCTTCCGCAGAGCCCCCAGATTTACAAGCAGATTCTGATGATTGCAGGGTTTGACAGGTACTACCAAATAGCAAGATGCCTTCGTGACGAGGATTTAAGGCAAGACAGGCAGCCTGAGCACACACAGCTTGACTTGGAGATGTCATTTGTTGATGCTGATGATATATTTCATCTTACAGAAGGCTTAATCAAGGAAGTTTTCAGGAAACTGCTTAACAGGGACATTAAGACTCCTTTCAGGAGGATTGATTATAATGATGCAATGGAAAAATACTGCACTGACAAGCCGGACATAAGATTTGGTATGGAATGCTGCACTGTCACTGACATTGTTAAAGAATCTGAATTCAAGGTTTTTCTGGATGCTGTTAAAAAAGGAAACATTGTAAAGGTATTGAATGCGGAAAATTGCGGGGAAAAGCTGAGCAGGAACCAGATTGATGAGCTTATAGAGTTTGCAAAGCAGAACGGCGCCCAAGGATTGGCGT
>JACPTE010000035.1 GCA_016192945.1 Candidatus Woesearchaeota archaeon | reverse complement strand
TTCTTACTTCGTCCATGCTGCCTTTGAATGAAGTGCCTAATCCTCCGTTCCAGTCTCTGCCGAGGCGGAGTCCTGTGTTGCCTGTGCTGTTTCTGAGGACTACTTTTCCGCTTCCAGTGTTCACTCCGTTAACATATCCTATGACGTGAGTGCCATTGAACACCACAGCGGTATGATACCACGTTCCTGCGCTGAATGCGGGGCCGAGAGTGACTAAATTGACAGAGAAGTCTGCTCCTGTTGTTGAGTTGCTGAAAGTGAAGCCTGCGTCACTCATTACAGCCCAAACCCTGTCAGTCAAGTCCTGGTTCCACCTCGTGTAGAGTATGTGTGTTGAAGTGTCTGAAAGGTTTATCCATGCAGTTACCGTGAAAGTCTGGTTTGTTGCGTTTAAGGATGCTGAGTTGTTTACCTCAATGTAGTCGTTTATCCCGTCAAACACGCAGCCAGTCCCGAACCTGCCGAGGTCTGAGGTTGAGCAGTTCACTCCATTATACTCGTACCCGTCATTCCCATACCTGCTCCTGTCTTTAGTGTTATTGTTCAGGTCAAGCGAGAACACAAGCGAAGGGTCGTCTATCGTCACGTTAGTCCCGTTCCAACTAAGTATGACTGTATGCAGAGCTGTGGAGTTGAGGATTGAAACATTAATGAGAGTGTAGTTCCGTAACAAACCAATAGTAGTGTTATCAGCATCAGTAGGGCTTACGAAAGCGAGAGTTGGAGCAGCGTAGCTTACAACGAAGTTCCTGTTCACAGTAGAGTTGAAGTTGCCAGCAGTGTCGTTAGCGTAAACAAAGTATGTGTAGTTGCCCTCAGCAAGGTTTGTGAAGTTGGCGAAGTAGCTTAGCGTTGTGCCGTTCACCCTCCCCAGTTCTGCCTGGTAGGAAGCGTTGATTTCTGCTGCTGTTAGGCTTCTGTTCCAGATGCGCAACTCATCAATCATTCCGTTAGAGAGAGGAGCTGTGCCTCCGCTTATTCTCAAATTACCTGTTGCTTCCTGAATAGTGTTACATCCTGCTCCTAAATTTGTCCCTCCGCTTATTCCAGCCCCATTATTAAGCACTGCATCTACATATATGTCTGGTGCTGCTGTGCCTGACCACACTATCGCCAAGTGAGTCCACTTATTTACAGGAAAGCCTGTTGCTGTCTGCCTGTTGTCTAAAGGTCCTGTGGTTCCTCCCCTGACAAACCTTGCACATACACGATTAAGGCTATCAGCACCTCTGATGACAACATCCCATCCTGATGTGGCTCCTCCTGTTGTGTTTGCGCTCATCTGCAATAGTCTCGGGTTTTCGCCGCTTGATGTGTAGTTTGGAGTGTTAAGCCACATCATTATCGTTGCTGACTTCATACTCGTCACGTTCAATGCGGGAGTTCCCGTAATTAGATGATGTTGTCCTGCTGCTGAATACTTACAAGCGCCTCCAAATATCCCCTGAGTAGTATTTAAACAGTTAACACCTGAGTTCTGCGCAACACTATTCGCATAACTGCTCCTGTCATTAGAATTGTTGTTAAAGTCCAAAGCCAGCAGCAACGAAGGGTCATCCACAGTCACGTTAGTCCCGTTCCAGTTAACAATCACAGAGTCAATTGATGTCGTATTCCCTGGAAGAGTGATGTTTATGTAAGTGTAATTCCTCAGCACGCCAACAGAGGCGTTATCATTATCCGTTGGATTAACAAGCAGAAGCCCTGTCGGGTCTGACCAAGGGATGATTGCAGTTGCAGAGTTCCCGCACCTGTCTAGGACAGTTATGGTTGCGTTGTAGTCCTTTATCTCTGTGCCGTGGACTTTCCATGTTGTTGAACATGTATACGTTCGGACATCAGCAGCATTTGCTGCGGTTTCATAAGAATAGAAAGCTTTGGACGCCGAGGGCGGGATTTCCACCTCGCCGAAGCGAGATTCGAACCCGCAAAGCGTGGAAGCTAACTCGCTTGACAAGCGAGCGCGGCTACCAGTTTCGCCACCTCGGCTATGCCCGAGGCAGCTATTCGGCAACTTGATTAATGAGCATTTATCATAAAATTGAGAAAAGTTTGCAGGACTAATCGGATGATTGTGGCAAGACTCCGAAAAATTTACGATTTTATTGTCTTTTTCTGAAAAATTTTTGGAAAATAGAGAGAAAGATTTAAATAGAGGAATATCGCGTTTTATTGGAGGCGTGGGAGCCGCTCGCTTTTGAGGCAAGTGCGTTTGCCGGATTTCGCCCCGGCTTTTTTCTTCTTCTAAAGTGGAACTTGTTTTTTGATTAGACCTTATTGGCTGCTCAATTTGGGCTTCAGAACAGCTAAGTTGTATGGTTTCTATCCCGCCCATGTCTGCATAGGCTTCTTTCAGCCCTTCCTGGCAGCTGCCCTCTACGGTTGCTGAGATAAGCATCCTGTCGCCCGGGACTACTTTTTCCGGCTGGACATATGCGCCTGTTATGCTTAATTTCGCATCATCTGAAGGGGCGGCCAGGGCTATAGCTGAAGCTATTGCTGCCAGCAGGGCTAAGCCTACTGCGAGCCTGATTTTCAAATCCCCCTTTTTATCAGCTACCCCGATGCTTTAGCCCCCCTTTTTTGGAAAGTTTTATATAATTCAACACTCTTATATGAAGCATGACAAAATTGGTTGAAGTGAAAAGGAAGTTGTCTGATTATGAGTTGATAGCTGAGATAGATGCTGCAATGAAAGATCCTGAGTTCAGGGCTATTGTTAAGTGCTTTGTTAAAAGGTCTACTTCTTAGTTCCATCCCTTATCACCTCTTTCTAGCTCCTGCTTGAATTCCTTATAGCTTTTTAACATTGGCAGGGGAATATCATGAAGGTCGTTAACCAACTTGTAGGAATCAATAGCTTCTTTTGACAGCATGGTTTTTTTGTCATCAGAATAAATGACTTCCAAGTTATTAAGAGTGGCAGTTGCAACTATTGTAAGGTCTTCACCCATCTGCCTGTAATCTGCCTTTCCCCCAAGCTTTTTGTACGCCAGATAATATTGCACAGCTAATTTTTCTATTAGAAGCAATATTCTTCCATAGATATTTGAATCAAGAATGACCCTTTTCATAATGCGGCCTCTTGAAT
>JACPTE010000031.1 GCA_016192945.1 Candidatus Woesearchaeota archaeon | reverse complement strand
TCTGTTTCGGTTTTTTCTTCTGCCTGAGCATTGGTTGATGCCTGTGCCTTTTTGTAGAGCTCTATGCTTGCCTCCTGGACTGCCTTGTTCAGCTCCTCTGACTTTTGTTTTATGGATGTAATGTCCCGCTCTTTTTTGCCCAGCAGCCCTTTCAGCTCCTCGGAAAGGCTTTTTATCTTTTCAAGCTGGCTTTCATCAACCTTGCCCTTCATCTCGGAGGCGAGCTTGTCTGATGAGTAAACAAGGGCGTCTGCCTCGTTGATTGCTTCTGCCTCTTCCTTTTTCTGGCGGTCTGTCTCTGCGTAATCTTCAGACTCCCGTTTCATCTTCTGTATTTCCGCCTCGCTGAGCTTATGCTCTGCTGTTATCTTCACTGACTGGCTCTTTCCTGTTCCGAGGTCTTTGGCTGTCACGTGGACTATTCCGTTGGCGTCAATGTCAAACGAGACATCTATCTGGGGTATTCCCCTTGGTGCAGGGGGTATTCCCACAAGGTCAAACTGGCCGAGCAGCTTGTTGTCTGCTGCCATCGGCCTTTCGCCCTGAAGCACCCTGATGCTGACTGCCGGCTGGCTGTCTGATGCTGTGCTGAACACCTGGCTTTTTTTTGTAGGTATCGTGGTGTTCCTTTCTATCAGCTTTGTGAATATCCCGCCAAGCGTCTCTATGCCCAGTGAGAGCGGGGTCACGTCAAGCAGGAGGACGTCCTTTATGTCGCCTGCGAGTATCCCTCCCTGCACTGCTGCTCCCATCGCGACGCATTCCATCGGGTCTATTCCCCTTTCAATCTTCTTTCCTGCGAAGCCTTCCATGAATTTCTGCACGTAAGGCATCCTTGTGGGGCCGCCTACGAGTATTATCCTGTCTATACTGGCTGCTGAGAGCTTTGCGTCTGCAAGCGCCTGTTCCATCGGGTGCCTGCACCTTTCAATAATGGGCGCTATCAGGCTTTCAAGCTTGGCCCTTGTCAGCTTGTATGTGAAGTGCTTTGGCCCGTCTTTTGTTGCTGTCAGGAATGGGAGGTTCAGCTCTGTTTCAAGGGTTGTTGATAGCTCTATCTTGGCCTTTTCAGCTGCCTCTGAAAGCCTTTGCATGGCTACCTTGTCCTTGCTAATGTCTATTCCCTCTGTCGCCTTGAATTCTTTTAAGAGGAAATCCACGAGCGCCTTGTCCATGTCTGTTCCGCCAAGCTGCGTGTCTCCGCTTGTTGACTTTACTTCAAAGACGCCCTCCTCGCCCATTTCCATAATGGTTACGTCAAGCGTTCCCCCTCCGAGGTCAAAGACCATTACTGTCTGTGCCTTGCCTGACTTGTCAACGCCATATGCAAATGCGGCTGCTGTTGGCTCGTTCACCAGCCTTACCACTTCAAGCCCTGCGATTGCCCCTGCGTCCTTTGTTGCCTGCCTCTGGTTGTCGTCAAAGTAAGCTGGGACGGTTATGACTGCCTTGGTTATCTTTTCGCCGAGAAATTCCTCTGCATCCCTCTTGATTTTTTGAAGTATGAATGCTGAAATCTGCTGGGGGGTGTAATCCTTTCCAAGTATGTGGTATTTGTGGCTGCTGCCCATCTTCCTTTTTGCAGCGATTACAGTTCCTTCCGGATTGCTCACTGCCTGCCTTCTTGCAGGCTCTCCTACAAGGACCTGCCCGTCCTTTGTGAAGGCAACAACTGATGGGAATGCCTTCCCGTACTGTGTAGCGCCCTCTGCTGAGGGTATTATCTTTGGCTTTCCAGCCTCAAGAAATGCTGCTGCTGAGTTGGATGTGCCTAAATCAATTCCTATTATTTTTACCATGTTTATCATGCCTCGCTAATTTTTTTTTCGTTTTGTAGGGTATCAGTCTTTTTCCCTTCATCAGCCTTTTTTCCTATTCTTACCTTGCTGTGCCTTATGACAGCGCCCTTGACCATGTATCCCTTCTGCAGCTCCTCAAGGACTATTCCATCATCTCCTGATTCTGAAACAAGCAATACTTCGTGCATGTATGGGTCAAATGATTTCCCAACGCATTCAATCTGCCGAAGCCCCATTCCCTCAAGCGTGGAGTAAAGCTGTGAATAAATCATCTTTACGCCCTCAGTAAATTGTTCCCTGTTTTCAACGCTTTTAAGGGCCAGCTGGAAGCTGTCTATTGAAGGTAGCATCCTTGCAATGAATTCCCTGTTGGCATGCTCGCGCGCTTCAAAAGACTCCCTTTCCGCCCTTTTCTTGTAGTTCTCAAAGTCAGCCTGAACACGCTGGAGCATTTCCCTGTATTCTTCTGAATGCTTCTGGGTTTCAGCAAGCCTCGCCCTTAGCCCCTCCAGTTCCTTTTCGCTGGAGCTTTTTTTCTCTCTGCTGTCTCTTTTCTGCTCCATCACTCAATCCTCAGCACTCTGTGCCCAATAAAGTTTTCAATTAGTTCGTCTATCTCAGCCTGCGTTCCAGCCATTCCATCAAAGATTCGCATGCTTTTCCCTCCTTTCTTCGTTGAGCTTAACTCGACTAAGTTGATTTAGAATAAACAACGAGTATTTAAATGTTTCTACAAAGATTTATAAACAGCCGAATCAACACAGCTGGAGCATGATAGTGAACCAGAGGATTACCATAATCAGGACAACAAGGCTGGTCAGGGAAAACAGTGTCAATGAGGAGATAAGGTGGCTATGTAATTCTCTTGGCCTTTTCTCTCTTAGGGATAAGGACAGCTCCTGCTACCGGGTTTTCATTGAGCTGCTGAAAAACTCCAAGGCCCATAAGCCCCTGTCCAGCGATGAGATAGCCTACAGCCTTAGCCTGAGCAGGGGAACTGTAATGCACCACATGAACAGGCTGATGGACACTGGGCTTGTCATCACTGACAGGAACAAGTATATGCTGAGGGTTGAGAACCTTGAGGTTCTGGTGAATGAGCTTGAGAGGGACGTGAGCAGGGCATTCCAGGACATAAAGGCAATAGCAAAGAAGATAGACCGGGAGCTTGGGCTTTGAATGTACGCCTGGGGCTACTTTACTCTGGAAAAGCAGGTGTATGAACATATACATTAGGCAATATAAATGCATAAATATATATGTCTGAACATACCGAAAATAACATGGCAAAACCAATAAGAGCAACACCTACACTTAAGGGAAATGAAGCAATTAGTTTCATTAGAGATATCCTTAAGGAACAAAAAAGACCATCTAAGGTCAGGATAAAATTGATCTCAGAGGCTTCAAAAATAAAGTTTAATTATCATTAGATGTCCTTAAATCAAGGTACATTGGAGTTGCTCCTTTTGACCTTTCCTTCAGCACTTTAAAACCCAATCTCTTGTAGAAATGGATTGAATCCAACTCCTTTCTGGAGTTTCTTTTGGCATCCAAAGTTATAAACCGGCATCCTGCCTTGCTTTCATTTATATCGTTTGCTGCTTTTATCGCAAACAATACCATCAGCTTCCCTATTCCTCGCCTAAGAAAATCGTCATGTACGCACAATCTTCCTATTTTCAAAGCAGGCAGAGACTTGTAATGAATATCTTTCTCCCTGAAAAACTCCTTGAGATTTCCTTCAAGGTTAATCTTATCTGTCAAGAGTGTTATGTACCCAGTTATTCTGTTTTTGTAAAACCACAAAAATGTCACAGAAAGGTTTTGACGCTGATTGTCAAGTGCATCTTCAATTAGGAAAGAGACGAGTTCAGGTTCATACGATTTAAAGTCATTTAAATCATGTTTTTCCTTCAATTTCTCTATAGCTATATCCATGGGGTTTATCTTGGATATTTCTGAAGTCATGTCAATCTCCACTCAATCCCTTCATAGTTAAATGTTTGCTTTTTTCCCCAATCAAGTGTAAAGTAGTGAGTCAAAAGCCCCCTTTTTTAACAAACATAACCCGCCCGGGGCTATTGTTCTATCTGTTTTTTCACTTCAGTCAGCACAGGCTTCCACAATGCCTGCTTGATTTCCAGTGCGTAATTCAGTTCGCTTTCGCTTGGAATGTGCCCCTCATAATTGATATTATGCCTGAGCTTTCTGAGCTCATGCAGCAGCAATAGCGGGCGTGAAGTTGCTATTTTAAGGCTGGTAAGAGCATCAATCATTTGAGCGTGATGATCCAGTCCTGTTGTTTCAAAACCTTTTGAAGCTAACAATGCTTCTCGCTTTTGCCTTGTCTGGAACCCTTTGCCTAATCATGGTCTTACCTCAAGGAATCCCTGAAGAACTATGCCGTTTGCTATATTTGAGAATACATTAAGGTCTATTTTATTCCTGGAAAACACGTGAAGGTTTACTTTAACATTTTGCCTGTATCCGAATTGGCTTATTACCCCTAATTCCATAACTTTGATAGGCTCACCACCCAAAATCTCTACAGCTATGTCCAGATCACTTTCCGGAATATCATCGCCTTTGCGATAGCTGCCGAAAAGCACGACTGCCAAGCTATTCGGATGGTTTTTGTTTATCTGGTCAAGTAGCCTGCTTTCATAAACCATTGCAAGATTATAAGCTATTTTTTTTGTATAGAAATATTCATGCTTCGGGTTTGCCCTTATTCGCCAAAGCCTTCCAATAGTCTTTATATCCAAAAATCCATCTTTCAGCAGCAAATTTACTGCCTCTCTTGCAGTAGTCTTTGCCATACCCACAGATGTGTGAAGCTCATTAAGCGTGAAATCTTCAGCCGGATATGCAAAAAACCAGGTCATGACTCTATGATAAACTGTTAAAACTTCCTCTGGAGAAACTTTCCGTAGCTTGTTCATCTGAAATGGTATTGCCTAGAACTATTTAAACTTTTCTAAATCCAAGTGGTTTTTTTAATGGTGCAAGTGGTATTTTATAGAACCACAGAGGTATTACGCTTTGCCAGAATTTAAGATTTTAAGGAATATTGAATTGTCCCCTTTCAACAGATTACATTTGCCAAGATCCGCCTATATTTATTAGCGTACTTTTCAATCTTTTATACTTTTTGAGATTGTTTGCAAGTTTAGAACATGCTTCTTTAAGATTTCCTTCATCTGCTTTATCTCGCCCTTCTAAAGCTATTCTTTCAATACCTTCAATTAGCCTCATAACTTCTTCAGCTATTTTCCCTAAATTTGTACAAAGATTTGCTAAATATTGAAGATTCGCATCACTAAAAGCCCTGAACTTCACTCTTCTACCTTTTATCCCACTACTTTTTGATGCTCTTGCAGCATTCTCAAGTGGCGATTTTGAATTAACTACATTTGATCTGAATTTTTGAATTTCGGCAATTAGATTGCCAATCGCAAGCAGAATCTCGTGTTTTATACGATCATCATTTCCTTGAACAGATAAATTCCCATAAGTTTGTGCACTTGATCCGAGATCTTTCAATATTTCATCACAGAAAGTTTTTGCAACAGCAAGATATTCAGGAGTTTTCCACAACGGTATCTTTGCCATTTTAAACAGCCTCCTCCTCAACCTTTACTTCCTGCATCTGGGCAGACTGCTTGGCTGTCCTTGCCCTGTAAACCTGTGCAAAGCTCGGTGTTATGACGACATAGTCATCCCCGAATCCTGCAATGTCGCCCCCTATTGCGTCAGATGTCTTCTTCAGCTTGTTTATGGCCCTCTTCAGCTCTATAAGGTCCTTGTCCTTCAGGGGCCTTATGTTGACAAGGGCGATTGTTGAGCCCTCTCTTAAAACATCCAATATGAGCTTTATGTCTGCGAAGTCCTGGATGGTGAATGGCCTTACAGTAACTTTGTTCTTCTCTGCGCTCCCGCTTGTGTCCAGCTCCACATACTCCTTGTCGCCTTCGTTCAGGAGCTCAGAATCCTCTGTGTCTGAACTGAACATTTCAGAAAATTTGCCCTTGATATTGCTGAAAAAACCCGCCATTTTAAAGCCCTCCAAAACCCTGTTGACTAATCCCTCTTTTGAATAGTAAAAGTTCTGGATGAATTTTAGACCAACAAATATATAAAGGTTTTCATTTAACAGCAGGCAATGCCTAAAAAACCAGCAGTAATAGCAGAGCCGTTCCTTGCAGTCAATTTCAAGACATACCCCTCAGGAACAGGCATGAATGCACTGAAAACAGCAGCTATTTGCAGGCAAGTGGCATCAAAGACAGGCAAATCAGTCATAATTGCAGCACAGGCAGCTGACATTTACAGGATTAGCAAAATTGGCATAAGTGTTTTTGCGCAGCACATGGATGGTGTGCTGCCTGGGAAAAATACTGGTTTTGTGACGGCAGAGTCAATAAGGGATGCAGGCGCTTCAGGCTCTCTCATAAACCATGCAGAGCATAAGCTCAGCATTGGCTTGGTAAAGCAGGCTGTGGAGCGGGCAAGTGCGAATAATCTGGTTACCATTGCCTGCGCAGCATCAAGTGACGAGGCTCGGGAGATTGCAGCCAACTGCACTCCTGACTACATTGCCATTGAGCCGCCAGAGCTTATTTCAGGGAACATTTCCATATCAAAGGCAAAACCCGAAATCATAACAGGCACTATAAGGGCTGTGCAGGAAGTGAAGGATATCCCGGTTATTTGCGGTGCAGGCGTTAACAGCCGCGAGGATGTTGAGTCTGCATTAAGGCTTGGGGCCAGGGGGGTTCTGGTTGCTAACTTTGTGATGAGTGCTGCTGACAAAAGAAAGGCGATTTCCGAGCTTGTCTCAGGGCTGGAACAGGGATAAAGAGCCTTTACTGAATCTTTAAGTACAGTTTCTGCTGCCCGTAGGTAGCGCTCCCGCAGCTGCTAAGCAGGCTTGTGCTGCTGCAAACCCTTACATCAAATATGTAAGTGCCTTTGCCAATTCCTGAGGGGGCCTTGACTACTATTGGAATCTGGGCATTTCCGTTGTTTACACCCCGGCTTATCTGAAGCGAGCTTTGGTAAGTTATTTCAAACAATCCCCAGTTAACGCCTGTTAGCCGGGCATTATTGCTGTCAACAGCATCTGAGCCCTCAACAGCAACAAAAAACTGGTCAATGCCTGAACTGGCTGAATTGGAATTGTGTATTCCCAGTATGAATTTTTCAGGGACATTGCCGTAAGCCTTTGCCTGGTTGGGGCATAATGCAACCCTGCTGTCACCGAGCATATTGGTAACTTCTTCCTCAGAGCAGAGGCTGGTGGGCTGTATGCAGGTAAGGCAGAAAACAGAGGTGAGCAGGTATATCCCGAACCCAAAGACAATCAGCGACAGCACCATGACAACTACAAAGTTTATGCTCAGCTCAATCCCTTTCTTGTTGCTCATGATGCTAAAAACCTAAAAACCGGTTATCTCGTATTCCCGCACCAGAATCCAGATAAATATGAGCAGTATCACTGCCCCGGCTATCATCACATAAAACCCGCCAAGGGATGCTGTTGTTGTCGTGTAAAGCTGGAAAAGCCCGAAAGCCATTATGCCGAACCCAAGCCACAGGAACTTATCCAGCACAATCTTCATTATCTCAAATTCCTGCTGCTGGGAGAGCTTCTTCTTTTTCTTTCCATTCCCGTTGTTCTTGATAGTGTTTTTGGCCATTATGAAGCTTATTTGAGGTCAAGGAATAATGGTTTTGTTGTCTGGCTTATTCTCAGGGTGCATGGGTATAAGCCCGGAGTTAATGGCGAGGTGGACTCAACTTCTACTACTGCCGAATAGTCTGCAGTAGCTCCTGCAGCCACTGTCTGCGGACTGGCTGTAACACTAACATCCCTGGATGTTGGCACTGGTGGTGTTCCTGTTTTTTGCACGCATGTGAGCTGTGGGGCAGCAGCAAGGTTAATGGTTCCTGCACCAGTTGTGGCTGAAATCTCACTCCCCTCCCTATTGAAGAACTTGATTTCCATCTTCGCCTTTACGCCCTTGGTTAGTGGGATTGTGTCGCTGCAGGTAGTTATTGAGTCGCTTGAGGATGGCTCTGGAACAGAGCACTTGAAAATGTCAGGAACTCCCTTGAACAGCGTTTGTATGAGGAATATGCCCGCAGCCAGGGTGATAAATGCAAATACTATTACAACAATGGAATTAACTGATACATCTAAAGCCGCTTTTCTTTTAAGTCTGCTTTTCAATAACTTCACCTCTTTCTTTTGTAGTTCCTTGACTCGCCTGTATTTAAACTTTTCGGGAAATGGCGTTTTTCATTCTCTGAAAAGCGTTTTTGCAAATACCATAAAATTTAAATACACGGTGTGAATCCCTCAACCCACACTTTCATGGAGGTTATCTGGAAAAATGGCTAGAGAAAAACCGCACTTAAATGTAGTATTTATTGGTCACGTAGACCATGGCAAGTCAACAACAGTTGGAAGGCTCCTTTATGACTCGGGCACAATTGATGAGCAGAGCATGCGAAAGCTCAAGGAGCGCGCAAAGGAGCTTGGAAAGGATGGGTTTGAGTTTGCGTTCGTAATGGACAATCTCAAGGAGGAGCAGGAGAGGGGCGTTACGATAGACCTTGCCCATAAGAAGTTTGAGACAGACAAGTATTTCTTCACTATAATTGACGCACCAGGCCACAGGGACTTTATCAAGAACATGATTACAGGGGCATCGCAGGCTGATGCTGGAGTCCTGGTTGTTTCCGCCAACAAGGGGGATGGAGTCCAGGCCCAGACAAAGGAGCACATATTCCTTGCAAGGACGCTTGGTGTTAACCAGCTTGTTGTTGCTGTTAACAAGATGGACATGTGCCAGTATGACCAGAAGAGGTTTGACGAGGTAAAGGCCGAGGTCAGCGCAGTCCTCAAGTCAGTCAGGTATAATCCTGATGAGATTCAGTTTGTTGCAATGGCTTCTTACCTGGGAGAGAATGTTTTCAAGAAGTCAGAAAACATGCCTTGGTACAAGGGTGGGACGCTTTTGGATGCTATAAACAGCTTCAAGCAGCCTGACAAGCCAACCCAGCTTCCATTGAGGCTTCCTATACAGGATGTGTATAACATTACAGGAATAGGGGTAGTTCCGGTTGGAAGGGTTGAGACAGGCACTATGAAGGTGGGCGACAAGGTCATAATTGTCCCTGGAAGGGAGGGCAAGGGCGTTGTCGGCGAGATAAAGAGCATTGAGATGCACCATGAGCAGATGCCACTGGCAGAGCCAGGTGACAACATAGGCTTTAATGTCAGGGGAATTGCAAAGCAGGACATTACAAGGGGAGATGTCATAGGCCACACAGACAATGTTCCTACTGTGGCGACAGAGTTCACTGCACAGATTGCAATATTGAACCATCCCACTGTTGTTACAGTCGGATATACGCCTGTGTTCCATATTCACACGGCGCAGGTAGCCTGCCAGATTACAGCCATTCCTAAGAAGATTAACCCTACGACAGGAGAGGTATTGCAGGAGAACCCTGATTTCCTGAAGAACGGGGACATTGCTGTTGTTACAGTCAAGCCAACAAGCCCGCTTGTCATTGAGAGGCAGAAGGACATTCCCCAGATGGCGAGGTTCGCTGTCAGGGATTCTGGAACCACAGTGGCTGCTGGCATGTGCATAGAGCTTGTGAAGAAGGAGTTGAAGTAAGCGATAGCTTAATCATCCCTGAATAGGGGCATAGCTAGTCAGACTAGCTGTGTGAAAGGCACGAAAAAATGGTTCAAAGGGCAAGGATAAAAATCGCATCAACTGATATCGCAAAGGTAAATCAGGTATGCGACTCAATAAGAGATATAGTTGAAAAAACAGGGGTTGACATGAGAGGCCCTATACCCCTGCCCACAAAGAAGCTGAAGGTAACTACAAGAAAGTGCCCTTGCGGGGATGGCAAGGCAACGTGGGACAGGTTTGAGATGAGGATTCACAAGCGCCTTGTTGATTTGGGCGTTGATGAGAGGGCTTTGCGCCTTGTGATGAGGGTTCCTATTCCTGAAGGGCTTAATATTGAGATTGAGATGACTGAGAATTAAATTATAGCTTCTTTTTCTGAAAAAGAATGTGGTTTGAGAGGGGACATAGTTTCCAGAAGATTTATAAATATGTATAAATATGTTTATTTATTGAGGGATTAAAAATGAGCAATGGGAAAAGGACAATTACATTAAGTGTAGATACTAAAACTTACGGAGATTATAAAAACATCTGTGACCGGAAGGGTTTGATTATTTCAAAGCAATTTGAAAACTTTATGGTTGAAGAAATCAAAAAGGAAGTTAATCAAAAAGGAAGTTAAGAAAAATGCCCGATAAAAAATTGTGGACAAATGAGCAAGAGACCGATTTTTTCACAAAGTCTTTAGAAGTGGCATCTCCTGAGCAATTATTCTACACTACAAAAGACAAAAAGTATTATGCTTATATTGAAATTGCTAATAAGCAAGACACTTACGAAAAGAAAGCGGAGAAATTCCTAAATTTAATGAGGGAAATAAATGGCAGATAGAAAGAACGGCACAGAAACGAGCAAATTCGGTTCTCCTGGTAGGATGAACCATGATTCATCTAAATTTTATAATAGCCGACTCTATGAAGGATTGCCAACCGAAAAAGAGAAAGTCATTTTTGTAGAGAATAAAATAAATGACAAAAACATAAATCAAATATTTTGTAAATCCGGCGAGAAAATGGAAGAATTGCCGGATAATAGCGTTCATCTAATGGTTACTTCTCCCCCATATAATGTAGGTAAGGAATATGATGAAAATTTATCTTTGAATGAGTATATGGAATTTCTTAAAAGAATATGGAAAGAGGTTTATCGTGTTCTTGTTCCCGGTGGAAGAGCCTGCATAAACATCGCTAATTTGGGAAGAAAACCCTATATTCCGCTTCATTCTTTTATCATTGAGGATATGCAGAAAATTGGATTTTTGATGAGAGGGGAAATAATCTGGAATAAGGCATCAACAGCAAGCCCCTCGACTGCATGGGGAAGTTGGTTATCTGCAAAAAATCCTGTTTTGAGAGACATTCACGAATATATTTTGATTTTTTCAAAAGAATCATTTTCAAGAGCGAATCACGATAACCAACCCGCAACAATGACAAGAGATGAATTTTTAGAACTGACTAAAAGTGTCTGGACATTTGGAGCAGAATCAGCAAAAAGAATAGGACACCCTGCGCCATTTCCTGTTGAACTTCCATTAAAATGCATAAAACTTTACACTTTTGAGAATGATGTTGTGCTTGACCCATTTATGGGAAGCGGAAGTGCGGCTATTGCGGCTTTGATGAGCAACCGCAGATTTGTCGGCTATGACATTGACAAAGAATATGTTAAACTTGCTGAAAAAAGAATAAGTGAAGTTTTGAGTCAGAAAAAACAGCAAAAAATAACAGAGGTTTTGAGTAAGTGATAAAATGAATGAAAGACCTGCTATCCCTGCCAAAATTTAAAATTTCTGCGAAGCAGACTATCTCTCTATAAAACCTCTTCTGGTGCCAGTTTCCTGGAAATTTTGCTGATAAGCTCCCTTTGCGCTGTTATTAGCGTTTCGGCCCTTTTAGTCAAGTCACCTATTCCTTTTAAGATTTTGGTTTCCGCATCCCTTTCTGAGAGGGCTGCCTGAAGGTCTGTGAGTGCCTTGGCAAAGTTGCTGCTGTCAACTATGTTTTCCATTGCGCTCTGGATAAGCGCAGCTACATTGTTCTGCTGGGTGACTGGCTTTATTGTTTCTGATATTTCAAAGCTAATGGCATCAACTGACTGGGTTGACGTAACAAGATGGGCAATTAGGTTGTTAAGCAGCTTAAGCCTCTCCAGATGTTCTAGTCTCCTATTGTTGTTAGGGGGCAATGGCGACATGTTAAGCTCTCTTATTTCAGCTGAAATAGACTCTGTGAGCTTGTCTGACTCATACACCAGCGCCTTCAGGCTGTTGGTGATGTTCAGCAGCTCAATTTGGGTAGCATTGGCTATGCTCAGGCTGGATATCAGCGTCCTGGCCTGCTTCTTGAATTTCTGCCTGTGGGCCTCTGCCTGCCCCTGGTCCCTTATTCCCTCTATGTTCACAGCCAGTCTTATAAGCTCCCGTATTTGCCTTGAATGGCTGCCTACAGACTCAAGGTCTCTTGCAATGAGCTTTTCAGCATTTGTCAGTGCAGCATTCTCGCCCCTGTATATTCTTGCCTCAAGCTGCTCCTCGCGCCTTGCAGCCCTCACATCTCTTCCTGCCTCTATTTTAGCTATGCTGATATCCCTTTTTTCCCTTATTTGAGTGATTCTATCCTGGACTGGCCTGCTATCCCTCCAGAACAGCAGCTTCCCGAAGATTGTTCCGAATATTCCCATTTTTCACCATCCATTAAGCTGAAGCTAACAGCTCGGTTATTTTCTTCATCAGTTCTCTCTGACTTTTAAATATTTCCTCGCCGTCATTAAGGAGGGGGTCAAGCTTGGACATGACGTTAATCTCGCCCTGCCTTTCTCCCAGCGCACGCTGAAGGTTGCTTATTCCCTCATAAAAGTTGTTTGCATATATCTGGTTTGAAGCATCTATTACGAGTTTTCCGATGTTAATGTCCTGGGATGTAGTCTGGATTGTGCTGTCAATTGACTGTATCATCCCAAGCCGCCGCGCCTCAAGGTTATTGAGCTCGGGCTGTGCTTTTTTAATTTTGTCCAGGGCATCTTTCTGTTCAGGTGTGGCTCCTGCCCCAAGCCGCTCTAATTGCTGTATCTTTCTTCCAATGTCTGCTGTCAGGCTTGCAGACTGCTGCTCAAGCTCCTTGAGCCTGATGCCCAGCTGCCTCAGCTGGAGATGTATGTTGTTGGTTATGCTTAAGTTATGTGCCACAACCCCTGCCTGCTTGCCAAACATGGCCTTAAGCTGGCCTGCCTGGCCCTGGTCCCTGATTGTTTCCAGTTGCTGGGCAATCCTTATCAGGTATCTTATCTGAGTGATTTCATCTCCTAATTTTTTTATGTCCTGCTGGAGCAGTTTCCTCACTGCCCTTATGCCCTGGTCCTCTGCATCGTATATTTTCTTCTCTGTGTCTGCCTCTCTTTCTGCAGCCTGAACCTGCCGTTTGCCCTCTATCTTGGCGATTTGCTCTTCAGGATTGGAAGGCGCTCCCCTGCTGTTCCATGCAGCCCTTGCGCCGCCAAATCCTACCCCGAATATAAGCAGCAAGGCAACAACAATAAACCCTACAATTGCAATAAGTGCGTTGGAAAAGTCAACCAGCGCTGTAAGATTGTTGACAAATGTTGTTGATGTGACTGCAATCCCTGACAGACCAAACGCAAACCATGTTACTGCGCTGCGATGCTGGGATTCCTGAACCCACTGAATCCTGTTGGCTAATACGTACAGGACTGTGCCGAGGGCTATCCATGAGAGTATTATTACAAAGATAGGCACTTGTGTATTTGCCCCGATGCCAACATTCGGTGTTGCATTCCAAGGCGGCCAGCTTATTTTTGTCGCAAGCAGGTCAACCAGCGACTTGAAGGCCGGGTTGTCAG